>JBOFIL010000424.1:0-7318 GCA_051650165.1 Allobosea sp. | reverse complement strand
GGGCAATGCGCGAGGGATTAGCGCGGCGCAGCAGCGCACGGATGCGCGCGATCAGCTCCGGCAGCGAGAAGGGCTTGACGATGTAATCGTCAGCGCCGGTCGCGAGCCCGCGCACCCGCTCGTTCTCTTCGCCGCGCGCGGTGAGCATGATCACGGGCAGGCGCTCATTCTGCTTCTGCATCCGGAGGCGGCGGCACAATTCAACGCCAGAGACACCTGGCAGCATCCAGTCGAGCAACACCAGATCGGGCTGATGATCGCGCAGATGCCGCTCGGCATCATCGCCGCGGTCAATCGTATCAACCGTGAAGCCCTCGGCTTCGAGATTGTAGCGAAGCAGAAGAGCCAATGGCTCTTCATCCTCGACAACCAGAATGCGCGCGCTCATGTGTGATCACCCACTATCGGTCAATCGCCATTGTCGCTGTCAAGCGACACAAGGCTCGCGGTGGAATCACCCTTCGGGCGGTCCATGTCCAGCGTCTGGCCAGTGACCTGAAAATTCACGGTCTCGGCAATGTTGGTGGCATGGTCGCCGATGCGCTCGATGTTCTTGGTGCAGAACAGCAGATGCGTGCAGAAGGTGATCTGGCGCGGATCTTCCATCATGTAGGTCAGAAGCTCGCGGAAGAGAGATGTGTTGAGCGCATCGATCTCGCCATCATTCGACCAGACCACGATGGCAGCCTTGTCATCACCGCTGGCATAGGCATCAAGCACCGCCTTGAGCTGCCCGAGCACGAGCTTGCTCATCTGACGAAGGCCGATGAGCGGGCGCTGCAAGGACTGGAGCTGGTCAGACAGCGCCAATGAACGCTTGGCGATGTTCTTCGCCAGATCACCGATACGTTCAAGATCGCCGGCGATACGGATGACAGAGACAATTTCTCTCAGGTCCACCGCCAAAGGCTGCCGACGAGCGATCGTGTAGATCGCTTTTTCCTCAAGCTCGCGCTGAAGCACATCAAGCCGCTTGTCAGCGACGATGACCTTCTGGGCCAGCTCGGTCTTACGATTGACCAGCGCCTCAATGGACTCAGCCAGCATCTTCTCGGCAATGCCACCCATTTCGGCAATGCCGCGACGAAGTGCCTCAAGATCCTGATCATAGGAGCGAACGATATGTTCGGTCATGCGGGCCGTCTCCTTAGCCGTAAGCGTTCTGGTCAGCCGAAACGGCCGGTGACGTAATCGAGTGTCTGCTTGTTGGCAGGGTTCATGAAGATCGTCTGGGTCGGTGCCATTTCGATCACCTCACCCAGATACATGAACGCCGTATACTGC
The DNA here is from genome assembly GCA_051650165.1 of Allobosea sp. Lineage (GTDB taxonomy): Bacteria > Pseudomonadota > Alphaproteobacteria > Rhizobiales > Beijerinckiaceae > Allobosea. The sequence goes on along the minus strand of JBOFIL010000424.1, from coordinate 6,034 downwards.
GAGATACGCGCCGCCTGCTGCATGTTGTGCGTGACGATCGCGATGGTGAAATCCACCTTGAGCTGCTCTATCAACTCCTCGATCTTGCCGGTCGAGATCGGATCAAGCGCAGATGTCGGCTCATCGAACAGAATGACTTCCGGCTGCTGGGCGATGGTGCGGGCAATACACAGGCGCTGCTGTTGGCCGCCGGAAATACCCATGCCGGATTGCTTCAGCTTGTCCTTGACCTCATCCCACAATGCGGCACGGCGGAGCGCTGCCTCGACACGGCCATCCAGCTCGCTCTTGGGCGGCTTGTCGTAGAGACGGATGCCGAAAGCGACATTGTCATAGATGGTCATCGGGAACGGGGTCGGCTTCTGGAACACCATGCCGACGCGGGCACGCAACTCGTTCACATCAAGCTTGGGCGAGAGGATGTTCTCGCCGTCCAGCATGATCTCGCCGGTGGCGCGCTGCTCCGGGTAGAGCGAGTAGATCCGGTTGAAGATGCGCAGCAAGGTGGATTTGCCGCAGCCCGACGGGCCGATCAGCGCCGTGACATGGCGCAGGCGGAAATCCATGTTGATGTTCTTCAGCGCCTTGAAATCCCCGTAGTAGAAATCGAGGTTGCGCACTGCGACCTTCACCTCGGCGTTGGAATCGAGGTCGGCGGCGGGTGCTATGTCCATTTCCATGGAGGAGAGCATGGTTCGCTCCTTGCGAGGCGGTTATCTGTCGAAAACGCGTGTGACGGGGCAGTTCAAGGGGTCAATCTGTGCTGTCGATCAATTGCGCTTGCCCACAAGGGCCCGTGCCGTGATCGAAAGGACAAGGATGGTCATGGTGATGATGAGGGAACCGGCCCAGGCAAGCTGCTGCCAGTTCTCGTAAGGCGCCGAGGCGAACTGATAGATGGTGACCGGCAGGTTGGAGACACCGCCTGTCAGGTTCGAATTGAACCAGAAGGAGTTGTTGAGCGCGGTGAACAGCAAAGGAGCGGTCTCGCCGGCGATGCGGGCCAGCGCGAGCAGGATGCCTGTCAGCATGCCGGCCTTGGCAGCGCGCCAGCAGATCGAGGTGATGACAACCGATGGCGGCGCACCCAGCGCCGAGCCTGCCTCGCGCAGGGTCGAGGGCACCAGCCGCAGCATGTCTTCTGTCGTGCGCACAATCACCGGGATCGCAATGATGGCGAGCGCGACCGAACCGGCCCAGCCGGAATATCCCCGGAAAGGCATGACGAGAATGACGTAGACGAACAGGCCGATCAGGATCGACGGGGCCGACAACAGGATGTCGTTCACGAAGCGGATCAGGTCCGCGACCTTTGAGCCACGGCCATATTCGGCGAGATAGGTGCCGGCAAGCACGCCGATGGGCGTCGCGATGCAGATGCCCAGCATGGTCAGCACAAGCGATCCGACCATGGCGTTGAGCAAGCCGCCGCCTGCTGTGCCGGGGCCCGGCGTGATGGCCGTGAATGTCGACAGCGACAGTCCGCCAGCGCCCTTGATGATCAACATGCCGAGAATCCAGAAGAGCACGGCGACGGCAATCAGCGTGAAGGCAGTGGCGATCACCTTGAGCGCGATGTCCGCGGTCCTGCGGATCGGGCGCACACGGGGCACGCGCTTTTGCGAGGGCTTCATGCCGGGCACGGATGCTGCTGTCATGGCTGTGGTGTCCATTGATCCGACCTCAATATGACTTCACGCGCGCCACGAGCAGGCGAGCAATGACAAGCACCACGAAGGTGACGAAGAAAAGGATGCAGCCCAGCGCGATCAGCGCATTCATCTGCATGCCAAGCGCCTCGTTGAATTCATTGGCGATGCGCGAGGCGATGGTTGAGCCTGGGTCCATGACCGAGGCAGAAAGCCGGTTGGCGTTGCCGACCACAAAGGTCACGGCCATGGTTTCGCCTAGCGCGCGGCCCAGACCCAGCATGATCGCACCAATGATCGACACACCGGCCTGTGGCACCAGCACATAGCGCACCACCTCCCAGGTGGTGCAGCCAATGCCGTAGGCGCTTTCGCGCAGCAGGGCCGGGATCTGATCCAGCATGTCACGCGTGATCGACGCAATGAACGGGATGATCATGAAGGCGAGAATGATGCCGGCAGTGAGAATGCCAAGGCCGGAGGGCGCACGCGAGTAGAGGATTGTGCCGATGATCGGCATGCCCTCGGTGACCTGAGAGACCGGCTGCTGGAAATAGGCGGCGAAGAGCGGCACGAAGACGAACAGGCCCCACATGCCGTAGATGATGCTGGGCACAGCAGCGAGAAGCTCGATGGCGGTCGCGACCGGCTTCTTGAACCAGGGCGGTGCAAGCTGTGTGAGGAAGACCGCGATGCCGAGGCTGAGCGGCACGCCAATCAGAAGAGCGATCAAAGCAGTCGTCAGCGTGCCGGCAATGGCTGGCCAGGCACCATACACATCCTGCTGAGTGTCCCACTGGCTGCCCGTCAGGAAGCCGAAGCCAAACTCGCGGAAGGCAGGCAAGCCGCCATAGACCATTGAGCCGAGAATGCCGACCAGCAACAGCAGAACGAACCATGCGGCTGCTTTGCTGGCGAGCGAAAAGAAGCGATCAAATGCGTAGCTTGGCGTTGCCCGTGTCACGGCGGTCTTTTCCAGTTTCTGTTCAATGGCAATAGCGACCATGACAGGATCCTCGCTCGTTTTCACGCTTCACAAAGCCCGGGTTTTGGGAAAAGCGCCTGTGCGACGCGAAAAGAAGAAACCCGGCGGCTGAGGCCGCCGGGCTGTGTCAGAAGCGATCAGAAGATCGGCTTACCTGAGTTGTCCTTGATGCCGGCCCAGCTGGCGCGGACCTTGTCCTTCACCGAGGCTGGCATCGGCACATATTCAAGATCGAGGGCGAGCTTGTCGCCATTCTTGAAGGCCCAATCGAAGAACTTCAGGGCAGCCTGGGACTGCTCGGGCTTCTCGGACTTGGCGTGCATCAGGATGAAGGTGGCGGAGACGATCGGCCATGCCTTGGCTGAGGCCTGATTGTTCAGGCTGATGCCAAAACCGGGGGCTGCATTCCAGTCAGCGCCATCGGCGGCAGCCTGGAAGGATGTGTCATCCGGCTCAGGGAAGCTGCCGGCCTTGTTCTGAACCAGCGCGTAGGAGAGCTTGTTCTGCTTGGCATAGGCATACTCGACATAGCCAATGGAGTTCGGGATCTGCTTCACAGTCGCCGAAACGCCTTCATTGCCCTTTCCGCCAACGCCCGTCGGCCACTGGACCGATGTGTTGATGCCGATCTTGGACTTCCACTCTTCGGAAACACCGGCGAGATACTCGGTCCAGACATAGGTGGTGCCCGATCCATCGGAACGATACACAACCGAGATGCCGGCATCCGGCAGCTTCACATTGGCGTTGAGCGCCACGATCTTGGGGTCATTCCACTTGGTGATCTTGCCAAGATAGATGTCGGAGATGAGGGCGCCGGTCAGCTTGAGCTGGCGGGCTTCAACGCCCGGAATGCTGATGGCCGGAACAACGCCGCCCATGACAGCCGGGAACTGGATGAGGCCATCCTTTTCGAGATCTGCGCCCTTGAGCGGGGCATCGGTCGCACCGAAATCGACGGTCTTGGCGCGAATCTGGCGGATGCCGCCACCTGAGCCAATGGACTGATAGTTCAGGCCAACGCCGGACGCGGCCTTGTAGGCCTCCGCCCATTTCGAATAGATCGGGAAGGGGAAGGTGGCACCGGCGCCGGTGATGTCGGCGGCCTTGGCAGCACCGGCTGCCATGGTCATGCCAACGGCGGCTGCGAGCAGAGCAAGCTTGCGCATGTGATGAATTCCTAATGATGAGATGTGCGTCACGCCGCGCATCAACACGGGTTATATGACGACTGCATGACAATCGTCATCTTTCTTTCCCGGCCCTGCAACAGCTTGTGGCATCACCCGCGCAGCAACGGTCAGCCATCCGCATGCAAGGGCAGGATCACACGGAAACACGCGCCATCGCCTGGCGCACTTTCCACAAGCAGCCGCCCCCGATGGCGCAGCACAATGTGTTTGACGATGGCCAGGCCGAGCCCCGTGCCGCCGGCCTCGCGGCTGACGCCGACATCGATGCGGTAAAACCGTTCGGTCAGGCGCGGGATGTGCTCGGGTGGAATGCCGGGCCCGAAATCGCGCACCGAAAGCTCGGCCTGATCGCCCTTGACCATGACATCGACCAGCACGCGCTGGCCATCGCGGCCATATTTGATCGCGTTCTCGATCAGATTCTCGACCAGCCGCAGCAGCTCGTCGCGATCACCCGCGACAATGACGGGCATGCCCGCATACAAGCTCTCGACGAGAACACCGCGCTCGGAGGCCATGACCGAGAGCGAATCGATGATTTCGCGGACAATCGCAGCGAGATTGACCTTTTCCGCCGGGGCCTGGTGGGCGCGCTGCTCAATGCGTGACAGCGACAGCAAATCATCGACAAGACGGCTCATGCGCCGCGCCTGCTCGAACATGATGCCCAGGAAGCGCGCACGCGCCGTTGCATCTTCGCGCGCCGGGCCTTGCAGTGTCTCGATGAAGCCAAGAAGCGTGGCCAGTGGCGTGCGCAGCTCATGGCTGGCATTGGCGATGAAATCGACGCGCAGCCGCTCGATAGCCCGGATAGCCGAAAGGTCATCAAGCGAAAGCTGGATCAGGCCGCCCGTCCGGTCACGCGTCATGAGGGCCACGTTGAGGCGATAGGTGCGCTCTGGCGGTGTGGGTTCAAGAATCTCGACGGAGCTTGGCTGGCCATTGGCCAGCGTCGCCTCGATGGCGGCCAGAGCATCGGGATCGCGCAGGCCGAGGCTGACAGGTTTGCCAACGCTCAGCGCCGGCATCAGCTTCAGTGAGCCGCGGCTGGCCGCAACCACCCTGAGATCGAGATCAAGCAACACCAGCGGCACATCCAGCGCAGCGACGAAGCCGATGATCGGATTTGCAGTCGCCGGATTTCCTGCAATTGGATTTCCCGCATGCGAGGAGGCCTCTGGCAGTATGGGCTGTGGGAGGGAGGCCTCGCCGCGCCAGGCGGAAAGCGCCGATGCCATCGCGGCAGCCAGGCGTGACCGTGGCCGGCTGGGCTGTGTCGATCCATTGGCAACTGGCGTCTTGGTGGTGTCGTCCATGCTGCCCGCTCTAGTTCAATTGCGTGTCAGGATCATCACTATTCGAGCGGTAATGCGTGAGTGATCGCTATCCCGCGGCGCTGTCGCCAAGATAATCGAGAACGCCATCCGCCGCTGCTGCCGCGCTGGCAAAACAGCCTTGCAGCAGATAGCCGCCAGTCGGGGCCTCCCAATCCAGCATCTCACCAGCCACGAAGAGGCCTGGACGCGCCATCACCATCAGCCCGCCCGTCAGTGCTTCGAACGGCACGCCGCCTGCCGTGGAGATGGCACGCTCGATTGATCTGACACCCCTCGCAACCATCGGCACCGATTTGATCAACGCCGCCAACTGCGCGGCCTCGCGCGGCAAGGGACGGACGACCTCATTCAGCAGCAGCATGGCGGCGGCATCGAGCTTCGCGCCCTTTCGCAGCCGGTTGGCGGTGGATTGATCAGCAGGCGTGCGGGCGATGTCATGCGTGAGCCCCTCAAGATTGCGGTCTGGCTTGAGATCCAACGTCAGCGCGCAGTGGCTGGCGCGGGTAATCTGATCACGCACGCCATCGAGAATGGCATAGACCGCGCCGCCCTCCAGCCCCTCCGCCGTGATCATCGCCTCGCCGCGCGCGCTCTTGCCGCCGCCTGCTATGGCGATGCGCTTCAAGGGTTGCCCGGCGCCGCGCTCCACCATCATGGGCGACCAGTCGATTTCAATGCCGCAATTGGCTGGCTTCAACGGCGCGACCGGCACGCCCATATTCTCCAGCATGGGCACCCATGCGCCATCCGAGCCAAGGCGCGGCCAGCTTGCCCCGCCCAGCGCCAGCAATGTGGCTTGTGTGGAGGGGGTCACGGATGTTCCATCTGGCCGTGCAAAAACCGGCATTCCATTCGCGTCAAAACCTGTCC
>JBOFIL010000423.1:0-1037 GCA_051650165.1 Allobosea sp. | reverse complement strand
AGCGCGGCCAAGCCGAGATACGGCGTGCACTTGATGAGGCACGGGCGCGTATGCTTGCCTCGTTCGGCGAGACAGCAGGCACATGGTATGTGCCGCCCTGGAACCGCCTGTCGCGCGAGGTTGCCGGCTGGCTGCCATCGCATGGTTTTGCCGTGCTTTCCGGCTTTGGTGCGGTGCCAGCCGCGCCCATCGAAGGCTTGGCTGAGATCAACACGCATATCGACATCATGAATTGGCGGGGAGGGCGAATTGGCCGTCCCCTGCCTTGGATCGTCGATGAAATCGTCGCCTTGCTGGCGGAGCAGCGGCGCATGGCGCAACCTTCGCCGATCGGGCTGCTGACACATCATCTTGTGCATGATGCAGTGGCTTGGTCGGTGCTTGAGGCCGTGATGGGTGTGATCGCCAGCCATTCCTCCACGCGTTGGCAAAGCCCGGATGAGCTTTTGGCGAACAGTGTCTCCATCTTGTGAAGCCGGATTGATTTCACACTGTGGACATAGCCGCCTACCACTGTCACCATCCGGTGCGTCTCGGCAGGCGGGTGGGGGTTCAATGGCAGGGTCATGGCGTTCTGATAAGGCAAGGTTTCAGGCCAGCAGGCGGGAGTTTCTCAGCCTGGCCGGCGGTCTTGTCGTTGCCTCGCAAGGCACGCTTGCGAGCGCCCAGCCTGCCAAGGAGCCGCCATCGCTCAAAGCCCGCGTGATGAGCGGCACATTGCCGCCCATGGCGGAGCGTGTGCCGCGCAACCCGCGTGTGATTCCTTTGTCGCAGATGGGCCGCCAGACCGGCCGGCATGGCGGCGAGCTGAAGCTGCTGATGGCTGATCAGCGCGACCTCCGGATGATGACGATCTACGGCTATAGCCGCCTGGTGGTGTTCGATGAAAAGCTGACCCTCCAGCCTGATATTCTGGAGAGCTACACGGTTGAGGATGGCCGGGTTTTCACGCTGACATTGCGCGAGGGCCATCGCTGGTCGGATGGCCACCCCCTGACCACAGCGGATTTCATCTACTGGTGGCAGGATGTGGCCAA
>JBOFIL010000422.1:0-1306 GCA_051650165.1 Allobosea sp. | reverse complement strand
GATATGGGGCGGCATGAACCGCCGAGGGACAGACATGAGCACGTTCGACGTTCGCGACATCATGCGGATGGATTCTGGCAATATGGGTCTGGCAGAAGCTGCAAGCGCCAGGCCGGTAGAGAGCGCCCGCAAACTCACGCCTCTGGCCGAGCATATTGTTGCGCAGCCGGTGCGCCCGGCCTTGTCGGCGATCATGATCGAGGGCGTGGCGCGGGCAGTCGATATTCTGATTGTCATCGCCGCCTCGTTCGGCATGTTCCAGGCTTATCTGGCCGGCGGTGCAGAAGACATCCTGCCTTACTTGCTGATGTCAGGCACGGTGCTGCTGGCGAGCCAGATCGCGTTTCAGGCGCTGCATCTCTATCAGCTTGGCGCGCTTCGCTCCTTTGCGGCGCAGGTGTTCCGCGTGGTTGCGGGTTGGAGCCTGGTATTCCTGATCGGCCTTGCGCTGCTCTTCTTCATGAAGTCGGGCGATATGGTCTCGCGTGTCTGGTTCGGCGGCTTCTTCTCAGCCGGGCTGTTCGGGCTTCTGGTCGGGCGCGGCATCATCGCCCTGTTCGTCAAGCGCATGACCCGCATGGGCAGGCTTGAGCGCCGCACCGCACTGGTGGGCGGCGGCGAGTCTGCCGAGGCGCTGATCCGCGCGCTGGAGGCCCAGAGCCATACCGGCATTCGCATCTGCGGCGTGTTTGATGACCGCGCCGATGACCGCTCCTCCGATCTGATCGGCGGCTACCCCAAGCTTGGCAATGTCGAGGATCTGGTTGAGTTCGCGCGCCGCACGCGGCTGGATCTGGTGATCTTCACCATGCCCATTTCCGCCGAGCAGCGCCTGCTCTCGATGCTGCGCAAGCTCTGGATTTTGCCGATCGATATTCGCCTCGCCGCCCATATGTCCAAGCTGCGGTTCCGCCCGCGCTCCTATTCCTACATCGGCGCCGTGCCTGTGCTGGATGTGTTTGACCGCCCACTGGCTGACTGGGATGTCGTGCTGAAATGGGTGTTCGACAAGATCATCGGCACATTGGCGCTCATTGCCCTTTCGCCCATCATGGTTCTCACCGCCATCGCGATCAAGCTCGACTCCAAGGGGCCGGTGTTCTTCCGCCAGAAACGCTACGGCTTCAACAATGAGATGACCGAGGTGTTCAAGTTTCGCTCGATGTATGTCGAGGGCTGCGACGCCACCGCATCAAAGCTGGTGACCAAGGGCGACCCGCGCGTCACCCGTGTCGGGCGCTTCATCCGCAAGACATCACTCGATGAGTTGCCGCAGCTGTTCAATGTCGTCTTCAAAGGCAATCTC
>JBOFIL010000421.1:0-1976 GCA_051650165.1 Allobosea sp. | reverse complement strand
CAGGCGCGGTGCTGGCGCGCGGCGTTCTGGCCGGGCGAACATTGGCGCAAAAGCTCAAGCCCGCTGTGGTGGTTGGCTTTGGAGGCTATCCGTCGGTGCCGGCGGTGATGGGCGCATCGCTCGCAGGCATCCCCACCATCATCCACGAACAGAACGCCGTGATTGGCCGCGCCAACCGCTTCCTGTCAGGCCGCGCCACGCTCATCGCCACCGGCTTTGCACAGGTGAAGGGCGCGGAGAGTGTCAGCGCCAAGCTGCGCCATACCGGTAACCCGGTGCGCCCGGCAGTGATCGCGGCGAGCGGGACCCCAATGCCTGCGCTTGGCGCAGAAAATCCCATCCGCCTGCTCGTGTTTGGCGGCAGCCAGGGCGCGCGCATCATGGCCGATATTGTGCCCCCCGCCATCGCTTTGATGGCGCCGGCTGATGCTGCGCGGCTCGTCATCGTGCAGCAGGCACGGCCGGAGGATGAAGCGCGCGTTGCACAAGCTTACACCGCCGCCGGCGTGCAGGCCGAGCTAGCGCCCTTCTTCAAGGATCTGCCGGCGCGCATGGCAGCAAGTCATCTCGTCATTGGCCGCTCTGGCGCTTCCACCGTGGCAGAGCTGGGCGTGATTGGCCGGGGCGCGATCCTCGTGCCGCTGCCCGGCTCGCTCGATCAGGACCAGGCCGCCAATGCGCAGTCCCTGGCGAATGTTGGCGCTGCCATCCGCATTCTCCAGCCGGATTTCACGCCCTCGCGCCTCGCCAGCGAACTCACCGCCTTCATCCATGCGCCAGAACGCTTGACCGCGATGGCACAAGCCGCCAAGAGCGCCGGCATTGCCGATGCCTCACAGCGCCTCGCCGAGCTTGTGCTCAGCGTCGCGCGCTAAACCAATTCACCCGCAGCATTTTCCGCGAAAGACCGACCGCATGAAACTCCCCCCGAAGCTCGGCCCCATCCATTTCGTCGGCATTGGCGGCATCGGCATGTCCGGCATTGCCGAGGTGTTGCACAATCTCGGCTACACGGTGCAGGGCTCGGATGCCTCCGATAATTACAACGTCAAGCGCCTGAAGGAGAAGGGCATCAAGACCTTCATCGGGCAGGAGGCCGCCAATGTGGCGGAGGCCGAGGTGCTGGTGGTCTCCACCGCCATCCGCAAGGACAATCCCGAACTGATCGCGGCGCGCGAGAGGCGCCTGCCAGTGGTGCACCGCGCCCAGATGCTGGCGGAGCTGATGCGCCTGAAATCCTGCGTCGCCATTGCCGGCACGCATGGCAAGACGACAACAACTTCGCTGGTCGCGACCCTGCTCGACAAGGGCGGGCTGGACCCCACCGTGATCAATGGCGGCATCATCAACGCCTATGGCACCAATGCCCGCATGGGTGACGGCGACTGGATGGTGGTGGAGGCCGATGAGAGCGACGGCACCTTCCTCAAGCTCCCTGCGGATGTCGCCATCATCACCAATATCGACCCGGAGCATCTCGATCACTTCAAGACCTTCGATGCCATCAAGGATGCCTTCCGTTCCTTTGTCGAGAACCTGCCCTTCTATGGCTTTGCCGTGATGTGCATCGATCACCCCACCGTGCAGGACATGGTGGGCGCGATCACAGACCGGCGCGTCATCACCTATGGCGAGAACCCGCAGGCTGATGTGCGCCTCTCCGGCATTGACCTGACCGGCGGCCAATCGCGCTTCAGCGTCACCATCCGGGATCGCAAGCGCGGCAAGGAAATCATCATCGATAATCTGATGCTGCCGATGCCGGGCCATCACAATGCGCTCAACGCCACGGCGGCGATTGCTGTCGCCTATGAGCTCGGCGTGACGCCAGAGCGCATCCGCGAGGCGCTGGCCGGCTTTGGCGGGGTCAAGCGTCGCTTCACCAAAACCGGCGAATGGAATGGCGCGCTGATCTTTGATGATTATGGCCACCATCCGGTCGAGATCGCGGCTGTGCTGAAGGCCGCGCGCGCCTC
>JBOFIL010000420.1:0-11302 GCA_051650165.1 Allobosea sp. | reverse complement strand
CAATATGCCGGGCGGCTTGCCGAGGATGAGCTGTTGCGGCTGGTGCGCGGGGCCGAGGGGCGCTCCGGGCGAAACCCCGATTATGTCGCAGCCACGCAGGCACATCTTGCCGGGCTTGGCGTGCATGATGCCGTATTGGCACGGCTCGCAGCAGCGCTTGTTGCCGGACCGCTTGGCTGATCCGTCAGTTCAGGCATCCGGCAAGCGGTGTGAGATCCACCATGGCATCGCGGCGCGCTTCGTCGCTCTCTGCCAGAAGATGGACATGGATTTCCACAGCGCCGGCTATCGCGGCCCAGTCACGCCAGCGCTCCAACCCAAGCTGCGCACCAAAGCCGCCTGCCTCACGCATGGCCACAATGTGCCGCTCTGCAGAGACGGCGATCAGCACCGCATCAGACAAGCCAAGCGCTGTGTCATCAGCCAGCGCAAAGGCCGAGACGATATAGCGCTTGCCTGAGCGACCGCGCCAGGCTGTGAAGCGTCTGCCACCTTGATGGGCAAGGCTGGCGAGTGGTGTTTCGACCACGGCGTCGATCCGCATGCGGGGCGCATGGGAGAAGGGAACGCCCGCCCTCGCCGGTGCGGCATCAGCGATGCGGACGGGGGCAGTGCGCAAGGCAGGTTCGGCGAAGGCGAGCGTGGCGGACATGGTGAGTTCCTTCTTTGTTCTCGAACATAAGAAGAACAAATATCTCGACCTGTCAAGAGACCCAACGTGTTGGTTTTCAGAAAATGTCTGGGGTTTCAGAAAATCAGGGCTCAGCCCTTCCAGCCAGCCTCGGCCAGCAGGCGGTTGGATGATTCCTCGATCACCTCCTGCACACGCGCCTGCACCTCAATCCGCGGCAGTCCGGGCGGAATGGCCGGCAGAATTTCCATGATGACTTTGCCGGGACGCCTGATGAACTGGCGCCGCGGCCAGAACACGCCGGAATTGAGAGAGAATGGCACCAGCGGCGCGTTGCATGCAGCATAGAGATGCGAGAAGCCCTGCTTGTAAGCGGGGGGAGCGCCGGGGGCGCGGCGCGTGCCCTCAGCGAAAATCAGCATCTGCCTGCCGGCGGCGATAGCCTCGACAGCGCGCGCATTCATCTTGGCCATCGACACCTGGCCGGCCTTGCGGTCGATCGGCACCATGTGGGATTTGATCACATACCAGCCGAACATCGGGATCCAGGCCAGCTCGCGCTTCAGGATCACGCACGGGTCCTTGAAGATCGCGAACAGTGCCACTGTTTCCCAGACAGACTGGTGCTTGCCGACGAGAAGGCAGCCGCCTGCAGGCAAGTTCTCCTTCCCGCGCAGCTCGAAGTCACAGCCGACGATTACCTTCAGCAGCCAGAGGCTAGAGCGCGCCCAGGCATCCGCGATGCCCATGAAGAACCGGCGCGGCATCACCAGAGTCGGGATCGCGATGATCATCCACAGGATGACGTTGATGTAATAGGCGATGTTGAACAGGAGTGAGCGCAGGAACAGCATGCTGCCGCCATGAAGCGGCTGACGGTGCGCGTCAAGAGGCCTGGCGAAGACACGCAGCGCAAAATACCGCGCGAAGTGCCGATCAGCTGGCGAAAGAGCCCTTCACCACCTTGGGCGAGACCGGCTTCCGCCCGCCGAAAATCACGGCCAGGCGCGAGGTTTCAGGATCGTCCTCCAGCTGCGTGCGCAGCGCCGCTGCGGCGAATTTCACATATTCAAACACCAGAATGCGGATCAGCCCCGGTTCGCGCCAGAGCCGATCAGCCGCATGCGCCTCGTTGCGCGGGCGGTGGGGCTCTATTGAAATATCAGGCATGGCGTGGCGCAGCTCCAGCAGTGCGCGCGGCATGTGGTAGGGTGATGTCACAACAGTCAGCTTGGAAAAGCCATGCATGCCCGCCCAGCGCCGTGCCTCGATGGCGTTGCCGATGGTGTTGCGGGCCTGTGCCCCAAGATCGATGCAGCAGTCGATCCATGTCCTGGCATCGGGATGGAGCTTGAGCACATCATCATGGCCGGTGCGTTCATTGACCCCGCTGATCAGCAGCCGCCGTCCCTGGCCTGCCTCCATCAGCTCCAGGCCCTCATCGATGCGACGGCTGCCGCCTGTCAACACGACAATCCCATCAGCTTTGCGCGGCGATACGGAGACAGCCTGATCGACAAGGTTTGAAAAGGCGAAGAATCCGGCAAGGCCAGCAAGTACGGTGACAGAAAGGATGCCAACCACTACCCGCACGAAAACACTCCTGCGGCGAGGAGGCGCCGAGGGGACGGATGAACCGCCGGCGGCGCCAGAACCGAATGCTTCAGAGGCAGTGTCGGCCCCAGCCTTGCCACGCGGCAGACGGGTAATGCTGGCTGTGCTTGACGCCATAGGTTGCAGAGTATCGCGCGATTCGGGCTATCGCAAGGCGCTGCCGGGGCCGCTTGCTGCTGATCAGGCCAGCTCGCGCAAGCGCCGCCGCACGGTGATGCGCGACACAGCCCCCGCGATGATGCCGACAAGGCTCGCCACGAGGATCACCGCTGCATAGCCTTGCCAGCCGATCTCGAAAGCGCCGAACAGGGCGGCCAGCTGGTCGCGCCCCGGCGAGGCGCTCCAGGCCGCTGCGAGCCAGCCAAGAATCGCCACAGTCATCACGGCCAGGATGCCGCCGATCATGCCGCCCTCCAGCCCCAGCCGCACGAAGCGTGACTGGAACTCCTTGGCGATGAAATCATCATCCGCGCCGACAAAATGCAGCACCTCGATTGAATCATGGCTGCCGGCCATGGCGCCGCGCGTGGCAAAGGCGACAGCCAGGGCCGCAGCGATGAAGACAAGCAGAACCAGCGCGATGCCCACAAGGATGATGGTGTTGGCCATGGCCGACAGCCTTTGCGTCCAGCCGCGATGATCATCAATGCTGGCACCGGGCGCGGCGGCACGCAGGGCAGGGCGAAGCGCTGCCACATCTGGCGGACGGGTGGCATCAATGCGCAGCACGATCAGGCGCGGCACGGGCAACTCGGAGAGCTCTAACCCCTTGCCGAGCCAGGGCTCAAGCATCCGCTCGGATTCGGCACGTTGCACGATGCGCGCATCCAGCACGCCAGTTGCCCGGCGCGCCACATCGAGCGCGCGGACAAGCTCTGCCTCGATGTCGCGGCGGGCATCCGGCCTGATCTGCACGGTCATCTCATTGACCACAGCTCCGCGCCATTCCGAGGAGGCGCGCGCCACCATGGCGGCGCTGCCGGCGGCGAGCGCGGCCAGAAAGGTCAGGATTGCGATGACGGCCACCAATGCGCGGCTGGCTGCATTGTCGACCGGCACCAGCGGGTTGCTGCGGGTGAGATTGACAGGCAACGGCCGATGCCGGGGCTCGACAGAAGGCGTATCTTCCGTTTCCTTGTCATCAGCCATGTCGCGCGCCATGTCGTTCATCCATCGACATGGAGATGGCCATCGGCGAGCACGAGGCGGCGCGCGTCGAATTTTTCCATGAGTGCAATGTCATGTGTGGCGATAAGGACCGCCGTGCCGAGGCTTTGCAGCTCGAAAAACAGACGCACGAGACGGCGCGCCAGTGCCGGATCGACATTGCCGGTGGGCTCATCGGCCAGCAGCAGCTCGGGGCGCGTGATCAGCGCTCGTGCGATCGCCGCGCGTTGCTTCTCGCCGCCAGAGAGCACGGGAGGCAATGCATGCATTCGCTCGCCTAGCCCAACCCAGCGCAGCAACTCCACCACCTCGGTGCGGTAGCTGGCCTCTTCCTTGCCGGTGACGCGCAGCGGCAGGGCGACATTCTCGTAGACGGTCAGATGATCGAGCAGGCGGAAATCCTGGAAGACCACGCCCATGCGTCGGCGCAGTTCCGTCATGCCGGATGCGCCGACACGGGTCACGTCTCGCCCGAAATGATTGATGAACCCACGCGTGGGCTTCAGCGACAGCAGGATCAGGCGCAGCAATGTCGTCTTGCCGGCACCCGATGGCCCGGTGAGATACTGGAAGGAGCGCGGCGCAATCTCAAAGCTGATGTCCCGGAGAACCTCCGGGCCCATGCCATACCGCAAACCAACATTCTCGAAGCGGACCACGCTGTTCCATCCTCCCTCGCCACATGGCTGGCGGCTTACGTGACTTGGTCAACAAACCAATTGCGCTTTACGCGCCATTAACCATACGCCGGCCAGTGTCACCAATGGCGCACAGCGGCGTCGTGACAGTTTCAACACGGGCATATCCGATTCGCCATGCTCATCGTTTGCCCCACCTGCGCAAGCGAATACAGGGTCGAGCCAGCACAGCTGGGGCCTGAAGGCCGGCGTGTGCGCTGTTCGTCCTGCAACAATGACTGGTTTGCCAGCCCATATGAGGCAGTGAGTTACACTGCTGCCGATGAGGCATTGCGCGGCGCGCTGGATGACGACATCGAAGCCCAGTGGCGTGAAGCAGCCCTCAATGACCCCGATGTCGCCGAGGCGCTTGCCGCCTTCGAGGCGAGCGAGAGCGCGATTGCAGCCGCCCTTGATGATCAAGCACCACAAGATATTGGCACTGATTATCATAGCGAGGATGGCTCCATTGAGCTGCCAGCTGAGGTTTCCGAACAGACCGCCGTTGATGTGCCCGCCTTGGCTGTTGATGTTTCTAGAAAACCGGTTAGGGGAGACAAGGGCGCGGGCCGCAAGATCGGCAAGCGCCTGCCCGGCTCGATGCCTGCGGCACGGCCGACATCCCGCGCGGGAATTGCCGCAGCGATCGGGCTGGTCTCACTCGGGGTCGGGCTTGTGATGCGCGAGGCCATTGTGCCGAATGTGCCGGCGCTGGCCGGGCCGCTGGCGATGATCGGGCTGCCGGTCAATTTGCGTGGAGCTGCTTTCGAGAATGTCGCCAGCGAGCTGATCAATGACCCCGGCGGGCGCTTCCTGATCGTGCAGAGCCAAGTCAGGAACCTCACAGGGCGACAGATCCCGGTCGGACCCATCGAGATCGTGGTGCGAGATAGCGGCCTGAAACCCATCTACACCTGGGCCGCCGAGCCTCCCAAGGTGCAGTTGCAGCCGGGCGAAACAATGCAGTTCCGCACCCGGCTCGCGCAGCCTCCACAGGAGGCGCATGACGTGCAGTTGCGCTTCCAGCGCGCTTCGGCGCAAATGGCGCAGGCAGCGAAGTAATTCGTAGCCGATGCTGCCATGCCGGCAGCATGTCACGCCACAAGCCACATCCTGCCGACGGAACCAGCCATGACCGACCAACGCCGCATCCGTGTCCTGTATGACGAGGCCGTCATTGCCCGCCGCAATGAGGAGCTTGCTGCCGAGATCGCGAAAGGCAACACACAGGATCTGCTTGTCGTTGCCGTGCTCAAGGGCAGCTTCATGTTTGTTGCAGACCTGATCCGCGCCATGCACCGGGTCGGCATCGCGCCCCAGGTCGAGTTCGTCCATCTCTCCAGTTATCGCGCAGCGACCGTCTCTTCGGGGCAGGTCGAGATTTTGCGCGATGTGCAGAGCGATGTGCGCGGGCGCGATGTGCTGCTGGTGGATGATATTCTGGAATCAGGCCGCACGCTCGCATTCGCCAAAGACCTGCTGGCGGCGCGGGGCGCAAAACGCGTCATGTCAGCCGTGTTGCTGGAGAAGCCGGGCAAGCGGGCGGTGAATATCCAGGCCGAGTTTGTCGGCTTTCAGTGCCCGGATTATTTCGTGGTGGGCTATGGCATGGATGTCGCGCATTCCTACAGGCAATTGCCCTATGTCGGCGTTGTCGAGACCGATGCGCAGGGCGGCTTTGACGGCATGTGATCCTTGAAGGACCAAAGGCAATGGCGCGCATTCTTGTTGTCGATGATGAAGAGCCGGTCCGGGCGCTGATCGCGCGCGGCCTCGCGCTTGATGGCCACGAGACCATGACCGCGGGGGATGGCGGGGAGGGGCTTGAGGTGCTGGCAGCGGAGGGTGGGCGCTTTGACTTGCTGCTCACAGATATTCGCATGCCTGTGATGGATGGTATCGCGCTTGCACTGGCCGCCAAGCGGGATTTTCCCGATCTCACAATCCTGTTGATGACGGGCTATGCCGAACAACGCGAGCGGGCCAAGAGCCTGGAGGCCATCGTGGCCGATGTGCTGTCCAAGCCGTTTGCGCTGGCCGATCTGCGCGCCAAGGTCACGGAGCTGCTTGCAGGCTGAGGTGTGCGCTAGCGGCCCTCGCCTGCGCCAACCATGCGCATGCGGCTGATGATGCTGCCTATGTTCAGATCGACTGGCGCGCGGGGCAGGTCTTCCATCGCATCGCCAAGGGCCTGCGGCAGCAGGTGGCGCTCCTGATGGGCAAAGCGCATCCGCATCGTGGTCGCCACCCCCTCGCCAAAGGCAATCGCCTCACGGTTGCCAATCGAGGAGAGGAAGGTGATCGTGCTAGCCGATGAGTCAGCGATGGCGGATCGGATGATCTCCTGGTCGCGATCATTGGCGAGGCGCATGGCAAACACAGTCGAGCACTGCGACAGGATGGTGGGGTCAAGCTCGCCCGGCCTCTGTGTGATAATGCCGAGATAAGCGCCGTATTTGCGCCCTTCCTTGGCAATCTTGGCGATGGACAGCCTGGTCGGCACAAAGCCCTGAGCCTGATCCTCGGGGACATAGCGATGCGCCTCCTCGCACACGAGGAGGATTTCATATTGCCCTTCCGAATGTACAGCCAGGTCGAACGCCATCCGTGACATGATCGAGGCCACCGCGTTGAGCACCTCGGAGGGCAGGCCGCCCAGCTGGAGCACCGTCATCCGCTTGCCGTGATGTGGCACGCGGAAAATTTGGCCAATCACCTTGTCGAGGTTGTCCTCGATGGCGGTGCGGCCGAACATGAAGGCAAAGCGCGGATCATAGACCAGAGACTCGATGCGCCCTTTCAGCGATCGCATATGGTGGCGCTGGTGTTTCGGGTCGAGCTTGCCCATCATGTCTTCGAGCAGCGAGAGCAGATCAGACATGCGATAGGGAAAGGGCGAGTCCGCCGTGAATTTTCCGCCATCGAGCGGGCGCTTGAGCAGGCTGCCCTGCTGCGCACCCATCTGCCCGGCCTGGAACCGTGAGCGTGCCAGCGGGATCAGTTCACGCAAGATGTCCTGTTCGTCCTCAAGGCCTGTACGACCGCGGAAGAGCACATCCGCCAGCTCGTCATAGCGGAACATCCAGAAGGGAAGCTCCAGAGAGGCGGCATCGAGCTGGATGGATTCATTCGGGAAAGCGCGGGCATATTCATTGTGTGGATCGAGAATCAGCACGCGCAGGTTTGGCCTGGTGGCGACAGCGTTGCGCAGCAGGATCGAGACAGCGCTGGATTTGCCGACGCCAGTCGTGCCCACAACGGCGAAATGGCGCTTCAGCATGTCCTCGATGCAGACTGTGGCCAGGATCTCATCGTCTTGCGACAATGTGCCCACAGCGACACCGCCGCGCCTGCCAAGATCATGCACTGCATGAAGGTCTGCGCCGCGGATGCGGTGGGCGACTGCGCCCAGATAGGGATATGTGCTGATGCCGCGATTGAATTCGACGCCGGTGCCCGGGCGATCGACGATCTCGCCGACAAGCTCCACATCCACGAGGATCGGATTGACCCGGTCCTCATCCCACTCGCCGTCTGGCGTGCGCATGGCATAGACAAGGCCAACGATGCGCGCCGAGCCGATGTTGATCGAGATCAGCCGGCCAATCGACCAGAAATCCGCCGAGCCTTCTTCGATGTGGGTCGCGCTGGTCGCGATCGTCGCGCGTGATCCGTCACAGCTCGTCACGCGGCCAATAAGCCGCTCTGAAGGCTGCCGGTTGTCGCGGCGATCTGGCGTCAGGCGCTCCGTCAGGCCATGCGCCGCCACAGGCATCTGCATAAAATCAAGGCCCCAGCTTCCCAGAGGCCACACTGCGCATGATCCTGTTAAGCTTCCGTCAATCCGACCAAGCGTCTTTGCCTAAAACGCAACCCTATATGTCAGTTCAGCTGCCAAAAGGCGGCGTTGAGCAACATCGCGAAGCTTACCCATGCTGCATACGGCATGAGCAAAGCAGAGGCCGTCCGGTCGAGCGGGCGAAACAGCGCAATGCTGATCACGATCAGGCCTAGCAAAGGTAAGATGACAATCAGGCCGCCAGCAGGGCTGCGCAAGCCGAAGAAAGCCGCGGACCAGGCGGCATTCAGGATGAGCTGGCCTACAAAGCACACCATCGCGAGCGAGCGCCCCTGTGTGTTCTCAGGCAGCTTCAAAACACGATAGAATGCATAGGCCATCATCACATAAAGCACGGTCCAGACCGGGCCAAACACCCAGTTTGGCGGGCTGAACCATGGTTTGGTCAATCCAGCATACCAGCCGGGAATGGCCGGGCCTGTGAACATGCCCCCTGCCAGGCCAGCGCAAAGCACCGGCAGGCCGGCAAACAGCACAAGCTTCCAATCGATACTGCGGATGTGGTGGCTTTGCATGTATTGGCTCCGTCTTTGCTGGCTCTGCATGCGCTGATCCAACTTCCCATGCAGATGGAGCGCATCCGCCAAATGGCAACAGGCCTTGACTTGACGGCTGGCAACATGGACCCGTTGCCTCGTTATTTCCACGAAATATCTTCAGGGAAAAGCCAGAGGGAAAAGGCAGGCAATGAGTTCGGACAAGAAGGGTGCCGCCAACAGTGGCGCTGGCCATGACAGGCTGACAGGAGCCAAGCAGATGTTGTCGCCGCGCACGCTTGCCGCGCAGGCACTCGGGCATGTGGACGCCGCCACACGCGGCGTCGTGATGCCGATCCATCTGGCCACGACCTTCATCCGCGATGAGGATAATGCCTACTCCTCCGGCTTCGTCTATGGCCGCCCTGACAACCAGACCGTGCGCGAGGCCGAGGCCGTGCTGGCGGCACTTGAGGGCGCTGAAGCTGGCGCCCTGCTGTTTGGCTCAGGCATGGCGGCGGCAACGGCTGTGTTTCAGGCGCTTGATCCGGGAGATCATGTTGTCGCGCCCAAGGTGATGTATTGGGCATTGCGGGCCTGGCTATCGACCGAAGCCGTGCGCTGGGGGCTGAAAGTCGATTTCGTCGACACCAGCGATCTTGGCGCTCTCACGGCAGCCATCCAGCCAGGTCGCACCAAGCTGGTCTGGATCGAGACACCCGCCAACCCGCTCTGGACCATTACCGACATCGCGGGCGCTGCCGAGATCGCGCATCAGGCGGGCGCTCGCCTGGCGGTGGATTCCACCTGCGCCTCTCCGGTCTTCACACGGCCATTGATGCTGGGTGCGGATATTGTCATGCACGCCGCCACCAAAATCCTGAATGGCCATTCGGATGTTGTGGCCGGCGCATTATGTAGCGCAAGGCATGATGCTTTCTGGCAGCGCATCACCATGATCCGCAAAAGCCAGGGGGCAATCCTTGGCCCATTCGAGGCCTATCTTTTGATGAGAGGCATGCGGACCCTGCATTTGCGCGCCGAGCAGCAGGCGAACACCGCCATGGACATGGCGCTGCGCATGAGCACGCACAAGCATGTTCGCGAGGTGCTTTTCCCCGGTCTTCCCGGCCATGCGGGCCATGCGGTGGCTGCCCGCCAGATGCAGGGAGGCTTCGGATTCATGCTCTCCATTCGCGTCAAGGGCGGGGCGATTGCAGCCATCACTGCAGCGGCCAAGGTCCAGCTCTGGAAACGAGCCACCTCGCTTGGCGGGGTCGAAAGCCTGATCGAGCACCGCGCCTCAATCGAGGGGGTTGGCTCGCCCTGCCCAGATGATCTCTTGCGCCTTTCCTGCGGCATTGAGGATTCCGACGATCTTTTCGCTGATCTTGATGCAGCCTTGCGGGCCGCGCACCCCGACAATCATTGACGTCTTCGACAAATGGTTGCGCGGCATAGCTCAGCCGGCTATAGCCACGGCCCGGATTGGTATGCTCCCTTCGTCTAGCGGTCTAGGACGTCGCCCTCTCACGGCGAAAACAGGGGTTCGAGTCCCCTAGGGAGCGCCATCGACCTGAATTGCCTCAGGATTTTGCTGCATATTTCGCCAGCAAGAAGGCGTATTAATCATCCAACCGAATGATCCACCGATTCTCGGCTTTCCGCCTTAACCAAATATTCGCTAAGACTTGCGCGATTTTTTGATCGATGTTATTGATTGCTTGTCGTTCTGGATTTTCCTCTCTTTGACCAGCTTTCACGACAGCAACAGATGATGCGGATCATCCGTAGGTCGGAGAGGGCTTGTCATGGTAGACAGCACAAAAATTAGTTCTGCGTTTCGTGACTGGGCTGGAGTCGACAAATCGTTGATTTCAGGCGAGTTCAAGGCTGCCCTTGAGTCGGCTGATGCCAACAAGGATGGCAAACTTTCCCGGACAGAGTTCGGAACGGTCGCCACGCAGCTCGGGCTGACCACCGATGAGGCCGACAGCGCCTTTGACAAGGCCAAGGGCACCGGCACTGAGGTGTCCATCGACAGTTTCGTCAAAGCGGCTGATGGTTTCAACGCGACGGACAGCGAGTGGACCCAGACAGAGTTCACATCCCTCCTCACAGACTACACCGCTGACTCAGCGGGTGACTCGACATTCAGCGATCTTGCTGGCGCGGACAAGATTCTGCAGCGCAGCGAGCTGAAGGCTGTTATCAAGGATGCTGACGCTAATTCTGACGGTAAGATCTCAAAAACTGAATTTGCGGAAATTGCCGAGGATCTCGGCGTTGGCTCCTCGAAGTCAACCGCAGTTGATAGTGCATTCAAGGATATTGCCGGCAGCGGTTCCACTGCCACCATTGACGAGGTTATCTCGTATTTTGCTGCTTATGCAGACAAGAACGGCAGCTACAGCGAGACGGCTTTCAATAGCCTGGTAGAAAATCTCTCAGGCAGCTCAACGGCTGCCACCACGGCACCCACGACTGCGCCGACTACGGCTCCGACGACCGCGCCGACCACGGCTCCGACGACTGCGCCGACCACGGCATTCCGTACTGTGGCTGGAGCCGATAATCAGATCCAGCGCAGCGAATTCAAGGCTGTCCTTGATGAAGCCGATGCCAATGACGACGGCAAGCTGACCAAGGAAGAGTTCCGCGACGCCGCCAATACGCTTGGTGTTGGCAGTGCCAGCAACAGCAAGATTGACGCCGTGTTCAACCTGATCTCGAACAGCGGTTCGACTGCCACCACTGGCGAAGTTCTTGCCTACTTCAGCGGATTGAACGGCAGTGACAACGAATGGAGCAAGTCTGAGTTTGACTCAGTCGTTTCGCGCCTGACCAACGGCCCGACTGCGCCGACCACGGCTCCGAC
>JBOFIL010000419.1:0-1876 GCA_051650165.1 Allobosea sp. | reverse complement strand
GCCCATCCAGCGCATAGCCTGTAGGCAGCGCATGCAGCACAGCGCGGCCAGGGCGGATCGAATGCATCGCAGCGGAGGCAAGCACGCGGCGCACATCGGCATCGTTCACCGCCCCGCCGCGCAGATCAACGGACGCCGCAAAATGCTGCGAGCCGAGCCGCCCGCCTGTGAGGTTGACGATGACAGAGCGCACCTCGCAATGCGCCATCCGTTCAGCCGCATCCACCGCCTGACGGATGGAACGTTCTGCCTGCTCAAGATCAATCACCGAGCCGCCCTTGAGGCCCAGCGAGCGCTGATGCCCGATGCCCAGGATGCGCGCCAGATGCGTGCGGCCACGCAGGCGCTCGCTGGACTCGGTCGGCAGCAGCTCCGCGACGAGGCAAACGATCTTGCTGGTGCCGATGTCGAGCACCGAGAGTGTCGCGCTCTTGCGTGTCGAAAGCGGCTTCAGGCGCGGTGTCAAACCCTGGGAGAACAGGCTCATGCTTCCCCTCCCTTCTTCTTGGGTGATTTCAGCTTCTCGGCCCGAGTGGCTGCGGCTTCTTCCGAAAGGCGCAGCGTCACGCGGTCGCTCTGGCGCAGATCAATGGCGAGAACATCGCGCTCGATGATGCGGTTCTGTTCATCCAGCCGTGCAAGACGCGCGGCAGCGGCTTCGGGCTCGATTTCCGGCAGGCGCACATCCACGCCATTATCGAGCTTCAGCGTCCAGCGCCGCTTGGAGATGAGTGTTGCGCCGCGCACCCGCTCTTGCAGCGGCCCAAGCGCATTGAGCAGCGCCACATATTCTTTCACGCGTAAATTCGCGCCCTCGCCCACCACCAGCGGCAGATGGACAAAGCGCGTATCGCGGAGCTGGTCGATGACCGCGCCATCTGCGCCGATCAGCGAGACCTCGCCGTTGAGCTGCCATAACGCATAGGGCTCACGCTCGGTGATATGGATCGCGACCTCATGCGGATAGAGCTTGCGCACGGAGGATTCGGCGATCAGCGGATGCTTCTCCAGCCCGCGCCGGGCCTCGCCCACATCGAGGAAGGCGAGCGAGCCCTTCTGGTTGATGCCAGCAGCAGCGAGCACTTCAGTGCCATGCAGATCGGAAATGCCTGAGATCGTCACCTTCTCGATGCCAAGGCCGACCAGCCGCGCAAGCGCGTCTTTCGGCTCGCCATATTCAGCGCGCAAGGCATCGGCATGGCCACCGGCAACAATGCCGAACGCGCCGACACCCAAAAGAAATGCACAGGCCAGCGTGCTGCCAAGGCCAGTGGGGATATAGCGCTCAAGCGGCAGCGCCACGCCACCGCGCCGGAAGAAGCTGCGCGAACGCTTTTCCCCAAGCACGGGCGGTGCCGCCCGGCGCGAGCCGGACAAGCCAGGCAGGGCAGGCTTAGCGCCCTCCCTCACCGATCCACCGAGGCGTCCTCGACCATCCATCTCACTAACTCTTCGAACTTTATGCCGGCATGTGCCGCCAACTCTGGAACCAGGCTTGTTTCGGTCATGCCGGGCTGTGTGTTGACCTCCAGCCAGACGAGCGTGTCGGTTGCGTCGTCGTAGCGGAAGTCAGAACGGGTCACGCCCCGGCAGCCAATTGCTTGATGCGCGGTTAACGCCAACTCTTGAATGCGCTGGTAAATTTTTGGTTGAAGTTGAGCCGGACAAACGTGAAAAGAACCGCCAGGCGCATATTTCGCATCATAGTCATAGAACTCGCCGGTCGCGGTGGTGATCTCGATCACATCCAGCACCCGGTCGCCCATGACGGCGCAGGTCAATTCACGCCCCGCGACAAAGCTTTCCGCCAGCAACATCTCGCCGCAGGGCCAATCCTCGCGTGCCACCTCCTGCGGAGGATGGGTGCGCCCGGCCT
>JBOFIL010000418.1:0-6235 GCA_051650165.1 Allobosea sp. | reverse complement strand
GCGCTTGAGCGAGGTGAAGATCTGCCTCTCGAAGGATCTGCGCAGCTTCACCCCTTGCGAGGAGGTCGACCGCGGCGGCTGCCGCACCCGCGACATCAAGGCGTCGCCTGTCAGGTGATCGCTATCGCAGTGAGCCCATGAACTACCGCCACGCCTTCCATGCCGGCAATTTCGCCGATGTGATGAAACATGCGCTGCTGGCGCGCATCCTCATGCATCTCAACGCCAAGCCCGCACCCTGGCGCTGCATCGATATTCATGCCGGCGTGGGGCTATATGACCTTTCATCGGATGAGGCCACCCGCACCGGCGAATGGCAAGGCGGCATCGGCCTGATGGAAGAGCCGCTGGAGGGCGAGGCAGAGGCGCTGCTCGGCCCATGGAGACAGGCTGTGCACGCCATCCAGGCGCGACATGGCGAGGCCTTCTATCCCGGCTCGCCGGTCATCGCGCTGCAAATGGCGCGCGGGGCGGATGTGGTCCTCGCCAATGAAAAACACCCCGAGACGGCGCAATTGCTGCGGGGGGCTCTGGGCCGTGATGCGCGTGCCAAGGCGCTGGAACTCGATGGCTCGGTGGCCTTGCGCGCCAACCTCCCGCCGCCCGAGAAGCGCGGGCTTGTGCTGATCGACCCGCCTTTCGAGCGTGCGGATGAATTCGCGGTGATGGCGAAGGATGTCATCGCTGCCCATGCCAAATGGCCGACAGGCATTTATGCGCTATGGTATCCGCTGAAGGATGTGGCGCTGGTCGAAGGGCTGATGGAACGGCTAGAGGTAGCCGGCATCGCCCGCATCCTGCGCCTTGAGCTCACCATTCACAGCAAGCCCACCGGCCTTGGCGGCAGCGGCCTCATCATCATCAACCCGCCCTGGAAGCTGAAGGACGAGGCCGAAATCCTGTTGCCGGCACTGGCGGCAAGGCTGGCGCTCGGCGTAGAAGAAAAGGACCGGCGCCCCGGCTGGCGCTGTGATGCCATCCGGCCCGACGGTCGATAAAAAAGAACACAACACCCAGAGGAAACACCATGATGATCCTGCGCTCTGCCCCCGCCTCGCCCTTTGGCCGCAAGGTCAAGATAGCCGCTGCCGTGCTGGGCCTCACGAACAAGATCGAGGTGATCGTGGCGGACACACAGGATGTGAGTGACCCGATCCGTCAGCAAAACCCGCTCGGCAAAATCCCGACACTGGTGCTGGAGGACGGCACGACGCTGTTCGACTCGCGCGTGATCGTGGAATATCTCGATCATGTTGCCGGCGGCGGCAAGATCATCCCGGCAGGTGCGGCGCGCTTCCCGATCCTGCGCCTCGCAGCTCTCGCCGATGGCATTGCCGAGGCAGTGCTGCTCCAGGTCTATGAGGCGCGTTATCGCCCGGAGGACAAGCGCGTGCAGACCTGGGTCGATCTTCAAGCCGGCAAGGTCACGCGTGGCATGGCTGCGCTGGAAGCAAGCCCGCCTGAACTGGGCCCCGTTCTCGATGCCGGTGTCATCGGCGTTGCCTGCGCGCTCGGTTATCAGGATCTGCGCCAGGGCGGGGAATGGCGCAAAACCCATCCAAAGCTGGTGGCCTGGCTCGATGCCTTCAGCGCAAGATGCCCGGCCTTCGAGGCCACGCGCTTCAAGGGCTGACATGAAAACCCGGCGGGGATTTCTCACGCTAGGCCAACAAAAGCCGGCGGAGATTTCTCTCCGCAAGGCCAACAAAAACCGGCGGAGATTTCTCTCCGCAAGGGCAATAAAAAACCGGCGGAGATTTCTCTCCGCCGGTCGCAACTTTCACAAACTTGAACTTCACTCACCCGCCGGAAGCGGCAAATACCCCTCCCGGAAACGGATCAGAACTTGTAGTTCACACCGGCGCGCACGATGTGTCCCTTGGTCTCGACGCGGCTGAGGTAATCAACGCCGTTGAGAGCCGCGACACCGCGCACGGCACCGTTGCCGAGCGCCGCGACATTGCTGTTGCCGAGATCGTAGTAGAGATACTCGGTCTTGAGCGTCCAGTTGTTGGTCAGCGCATATTCCGCGCCGGCACCAACCGTGTAGCCAAACTTGATGTCGCTCTTCGAGCCATTCCAGACCAGAGCAGCATTCTGCACGCCCGTGACATTGCCCGTTGATTTCACATCACCATACGCCAGACCACCGGTGGCATAGATCATTAGCCGGTCAAGCGGGGTGTAACCAAGGCGGGCGCGCAATGTGCCGAGATAGCGAAGCTCAGATTCGGCGCTGGTGTTGAGCTGTGTGCCCAGGATCGGCGCGCCAATGAAGCCTGACGACTTCTTGTTGTCGACATACTGAAGGTCAGCCTCAAGGCCGAGAACGAAGCGGTTGATCTGGTAGTTGTAGCCAATCTGGCCACCGCCAATGAAGCCTTCGCCATCAACCTTCAGCGCGCCGGGCGCAATGCCGGGAGGTACGAGATTGCTGAAACCCTGCGTGCCATTTGTCTTGGCCTCACCGCCACCGCCAAAGCCATAGCCGGCATTCGCGCCGACATAGAAGCCGGTCCAGGTGAAAGCGGGCGGGGCGAAAACCGGCGCGGCAGGAGCCACGCTACGGCTGGGAAGATCGGCCGCGAGGGCCGCGCCAGTGGCAAATGCACTTGCCAAAGCCGCTACGGCAACGGTCATCCGAAACTTGTTCATCTGTCTTGTCCTTTCAACCAAACTCACGCAGCGATGCACGGCCATTGGCTGCCTCGCTGTTCTGCGCCCTACACATAGGCATGACGTTCGCGGGCGTCTGTTCCGCGCAGGCCACACATCGCCTCAGGGCTGTGACGCGAATGTGGCCATTTCCGGCCATTTCGTGGCAACGATCACGATGCAGCCAGCACTGATGATCATGGTTGAGGAAAGGTTGCGAGGGCGTTTGGCGCAGGAGGCCGCCTAGAACAAAAAAGCCTCCCGCAAAGGGGAGGCTGTCGAGTTTTGCAGCAAGCTGAAACCTTTGGAGCGGGCCTTGCCTGCCCTCAGAAATGATACCCGACGCCGGCCCGCACCACATTGCTGGAGGGCTTCACCTGAACCGGGCCGCGCGTGGAGGTATAGGTCGAGCTGCCGAAATCATAATGCAGCAATTCGCCGCGCAGCGAGACATTCGGCGTCACCTTCATCTCGGCACCCGCACCATAGACATAGCCCGTGTTGCTCTTGCTCGTCTTGCCAGCCGGGTTTTTCCACTCGGTCGAGGTCATGGCCCCACCCGCCGTGCCAGATACCAGAACACGGTCGAACACATAGCCGGCACGGCCACGAAGTGTGCCAGTCGTGCCTTGGTTGAACTTGTCGGTGAACCCCTTGTGGCCAAGGCTGGAGGCGCTGACATCGGCCTCCGCACCCACCACAACGCTGCCAAACTGGGCGTTGGCGCCAAGATGCCCGCCACCGACCATGCCAGAGGTGGAGGCAGCGCCGGCCTTGCCCCAGCCGCCGCCGGCATGGGCGCCGACATATGGCCCCTGGAAATTGGAGGGCTGGCTGGTCTGCGCAAACGCCGGACCGCCAAAGCCAAGGGCAAGCGCGGCACCAAGGGCAAGCGCCTGAGCGCGCCGGACGGCCGAAAGATGAGTAGCTGCAAGCGAGAAAATGGACATGGGCAACTTCCGCAACGTGGACATGAAATCAATATAGTCTGAATACGATCAATAGTAATGGATTGAATTCAGTAAGTTATTTTCAAGGAAAACGCCTCGTTAATTTAGAATTTATTGAGGTTGATAAATCATGAATTCATGGCGTTGCGCATCTTGGCGCGAAGGCTGATCACATGCTAATTGTGTGAATTCTGCTGTGTGTTCTGTACCGATTTTCATGCAAAGTTCGTCCTTCTCGCCAGCCTCTCCTGCGATGCCGCACAGCTCGGAATTGCTGACATCCCTGTCAGGCTTGCCGGGCGAGAGGCTCTATGTGCGTGATGTGATGAGAGTCCTGGGTGACAGGGCCTATGCGCTGCTGGTGGTGCTGCTTGGCCTGCCCAATTGCCTGCCCTTGCCGCCACCCATTCCCCTGATGTGTGGCCTGATGCTGGCAGGTGTCGCCGCGCAATTGCTGATTGGCCGCCTGCAACCCTGGTTGCCGCCATTCCTTTTGAAGCAGAGCGTTTCCATGAGCATGGTGGCAAATGCGAGCCGGCGCGTGCTGCCATGGCTCGTGCGGATCGAGCGCTTCTGCCAGCCGCGCATGGTCATCTTCCAGCAATATCTGGCCTTGCGCCTGATCGGCCTCGTGCTGCTGGCGCTGGCGCTCGGGCTGTTGGTTGCAGCGCCCATCATCGGGCAGATACCCATCGGGCTTGGCGTGTGCCTGATTGGTCTCGCGCTGGTGGAGCGTGATGGCGTGCTGCTGATGGCAGGCTGCATCATCGGTGCCATCGGCCTTGCGCTCACCGCTGGCTTCGCCTGGGCGCTTCTCAGCAGCGCGAAGTATTTCCTGCACGCCCTGTTCAGCTAGCGGCGCGCGTCTCAGGCTGCATCCGCGCGGGCGTCGCCATGTTTTTCCGCGAGCAGGGCCGTGAAGGCCGCCGCCGGAACAGGCCGCGAGAAGAAATAGCCCTGCAACTCATGGCACCCGACCGCCTGCAGGAAACGATGCTGCTCACCTGTCTCGACGCCCTCGGCGCAGACGCGCAGCCCCAGCGCACGCCCCAGGTGCACGACCGAATGCACCAGAATGGCGGACTCACCGGTTGTCTCCATGTATTCCAGGAATGAGCGGTCAATCTTGATCTTGTCGAAAGCAAACCGCCGCAGATAGATCAAGCTTGAATATCCGGTTCCGAAATCATCCAGCGCCAGGCTGATGCCGCGCGAGTGCAGCTCGACCATGGCCTTCTCGGCAGCGTCGGCATCCTCGACCACCACACCCTCGGTCAGCTCCAGCTCTAGGCGTGCCGGATCGAAACCTGTCTCCTCCAGAATACGGCTGACATTCTGGACAAAGTCGGCATTGCGGAAGTCAATCGGAGAGACGTTGACGGCGATGCGCAGCTCCGGCCAGTTGAGCCCGTCGAGGCAGGCCCGGCGCAGCACCCATTGGCTGAGTGGCACGATGAGGCCGCGCTGTTCCGCGATCGGAATGAAATCATTGGGCGGGATCATGCCATGAACCGGGTGATGCCAGCGCACCAGCGCCTCTGCCCCAGTAACCCGCTGACCATTGGCCGACATTTGCGGCTGATAATGCAGAACCAGCTCATCATTCTCGATGGCAGAGCGCAGATCCTCCGCCACAATGCGGCTCATCTGCATGGAGCGATCCATATCGCGCTCGAAGAAGCTGAAACGGTTACGCCCCTCACTCTTGGCCTGATAGAGCGCCGTATCAGCCATGCGCACCAGCGACTCGCGCTCAGTGGCGTCCACCGGTGACAGCGCGATGCCGATGGAAACGCCAATATTGGCCTCGACATCGCCAAGCACGAAGGGCTCACGCAAGGCTTCCAATATGCGCTGGCCCATGAGGGCAGCATCGCGCGGATTGCTCACATCTGTCTGGATGATGGCAAATTCATCACCGCCAAGCCGGGCCACGCAATCGCCGCCGCGAACAAGCTCGCGCAAACGCCGCGCAACGGCGCGGATCAGCTCATCGCCGACCTTGTGACCGTGCAGATCATTCACGGGCTTGAACTTGTCGAGATCAAGCAGCAGCACTGCAATCTGGCTGTCATTACGCTGAATGCGTTCCAGATGCTCACCCAGCTGCATGTCGAATGAGCGCCGGTTATGCAGGCCGGAAAGCTCGTCATAGGCGGCAATGCGGCCAATGACCTCCTCGCGCAGCGCCATCTCGACAGCCACATGGCGCAAATTGGCGATAACCCAGACAAACACTGTGGCGATGAACAGCATGGCGGCCAGGAAAACCTTCGTGGCGCTGCTGAACAGGCTGTCACCCGGCCGCCCCGGCGTCCAGTCCAGCCAGGCTCTCACCTCGCCCTTGCCATCAGGCAAGGCGATGGCACCCATCTTGTCAGGCTTTTGGGCGAGCACTCGGAAACTTTTGAGCCCCTGGCCGGCTGCCATGTCGTTCAGCTCTGTCTGACCAATCTCGCGCATGGCGACGGCTATAAGGGGCAAGCGGTCACCCGCAACATGGAAAGGCAGCGAGCGCTGCAGCGGCACCGCAACCAGGATGAAGGTGCGCAAGCCATCATGCAGAAGACGGCTGACGCCTAGTGAAATCTCATGTCCCGGCGAGAGCGTATCAGGCGCGCTGCGAGACA
>JBOFIL010000417.1:0-6127 GCA_051650165.1 Allobosea sp. | reverse complement strand
GGTTGATGCCGCGCCGTTCCTGGGCCCAGCGCAGTTCCCAGTTGCGGTCATCCTCGGTGACGACAGTGCCTGTGCGCAGGCGGGCTTTCAGCGCTTCGCCGCTCTCACCCGTGACCTTGGCGGCAGCCTGCTGCAACGCCACCTGCACCTCTGCCAGCGCCGGGATGGGAACATCCGCCGGCACGATGTCATCCAACACGCCGTCACGGCGGAAATAGGCATGGGCGAGGACATAATCGCCAATCGCCTGCCCCCGCCTGAGGCCGCCGCAATGGCCGATCATCAGCCAGGCATTGGGCCGCAGCACGGCGAGGTGATCGGTGATGGTCTTGGCGTTGGAGGGGCCGACGCCGATATTGACCAGGGTCACGCCCTGCCCGTCAGTGCGCATCAGGTGATAGCCCGGCATCTGGTGGCGGTGCCAGGCCGCGCCCATCACGCGCTGCACCGCGTCTTCACCGGCGCTGTCATGAGCTTCTTTCCGGGTGATGGTGACGCCAGGCGCAACCAGCGCCACGTAGGACGCGTCGGCGCGCAGCATTTCGATGGCATGACGCACGAACTGGTCGACATAACGGTGATAGTTGGTGAGCAGGATCCAGGGCTGGATGCTGCGCCAATCCGTGCCGGTGTAATGCACCAGGCGCTTCAGCGAATAATCGGTGCGGGCCGCATCGAACAACATCAGCGGGCGCGGGGCATCGCGCGAAAAATCCCACAAGCCATCCGCCACCTCATCGCCCACCGCTGCAAGGTTCGGCACCGGGAAATGCCGGGCGAGATCAGCCACCGAAAGATCACCCAGGGCCAGCTCATCGCCGCCATGAAGCACATAAGGATAGGGGATTTCCTGATCGGAAACGCCCACCTCCAGCGTCACGCCAAAATCAGCCACCAAAGGCCCAAGCTCGGCGGCGAGATAGCCCGCAAAATGTGCCGGCTGCGTCACCGTGGTGGCATAGATGCCAGGCTCGGCGAATTTCACATAGGCCTTGCGGCTGCTCGCATGCCTGCGATGGTCCTCATAGGTGACACGCAGTTCCGGATAACGAAATGTGGCGCGCTCGGCAGAAGTGGGCGGTGCGCCGCCCGCCACGAAGCGCTCCAGCGCGGTGCGCAGTGATGTGACTGCCTTACGATGCAGCGCATCAAGGCGGTCAATCGCCTCTTCGGGGGTCTGAACGGGCATGTGTCTCATGGCCCTAGCCTGCCTGATTTGCAGCATGAGCGCGATGCGAAAAAGTAGGTCCGGTTTTTCGCAAAAGGCGCGCTCACAATAAACACCTCATGCGAACAGGGCATAAAGCGCCAGCCCCACCAGCGCCCACACGCCAAGCGAGAGCCAGCGATTGCCGCGCCCCTCTGCCTCGCCAATGGCGCGCACGGTGGCAGCGTCCAGCGTGAAGCCATGACGGCCTGCCTCAGCAAACTGCTCAGCAAGGCCCTGCGCACGAGATACCAAATCCGGTACCGCCGCGATGGAACCCGCGAATGAGAGAGCGCCGCGTGCGCCCTCCTCGATGCGTCCGATGGGGCCGAGATTACGCGTGATCCACTCGCGCACCACGGGCTCGGCGGTGCGCCACATGTCGAGTTGCGGATCAAGCCCGCGCGCCACGCCCTCGACGACCACCATTGTCTTTTGTAACATCACCAGCTCGGTGCGCGTGGTCATCTCGAACAGGCCGGTGATCTCGAAGAGAAGCGTGAGCAGTTTTGCCATCGAGATCTGATCGGCGCTGCGATCATGGATCGGCTCGCCAATGGCGCGGATGGCCTGCGCAAACTCCGCCACATCATGATGGGCCGGCACATAGCCCGCCTCGAAATGCACCTGCGCCACGCGGCAATAATCGCGCGTGATGAAGCCGAGCAGGATTTCAGCCAGAAACCGCCGCTCCTTCAGGCCCAGCCTTCCCATGATGCCGCAATCGAGCATCACAAGGCGGCCCTCACCATCCACCATCAGATTGCCCTGATGCATGTCGGCATGGAAGAAGCCATCACGGATAGCCTGGGTGAGAAAGGTCTGGATGACGAGCCGCCCCAGCGCCACCTTGTCATGGCCGGCGGCTGTGATCGCGGTGATGTCATGCAGCGGGGTGGCATCGACCCACTCGGCCACCAGCACATCGCGCGCCGTGCGCTCCCAATCCGGTTTGGGAATGCGGATGCGGGTATCCTCCTTGGCATTCTCGGCCAATTCGGAAAGCGCGGCAGCTTCGAGACGCAAATCCGTTTCCAGCACCACAGAGCGCGCCAGCGTCTCGACAATGCCGGAGATGCGCAGACGCCGCGCCTCGGCTGAATGGCGCTCTGCAAAAGCCGCCATCGCCGCCATGCCATCCAGATCATGACGGAACCGGCTTCGGATGCCGGGGCGCACCACTTTCAGCGCCATCTCGCGGCCATCTTTCAGGCGAGCCTTGTGGACCTGCGCGATGGAGGCGGCGGCAACGGGCTCGGAGATCTCCACGAAATGCGCGTCGATCTTGCAAGCCAGCGCGGCCTCGATGATCTTGATCGCCTCGGCCTTGGGGAAGGCCGGCATCCTGTCCTGCAATGCGCCCAGATCGCGCGCGATGTCCGGCCCGACAATATCGGCGCGCGTGGCGAGAAACTGGCCAAACTTGACATAGGACGGGCCAAGCCGCGTCAGCGCCGCCGCCAGACGCACACCACCCTTGCCAGCATCTTTGCGCTCGATCAGCCGCGCCACACGGACCAGGGGCCGCGCCACTGGCGGCAACATGGCAGGGTCAATCAGCGCCAGTGCGCCTTCGCGGGCCAATGCGTATCCGGCAAGCGCCATGCCGGGCAGGTGAAAGATAAGGCCAGCCATCATTCCCCCATCGCCCGGCTCACAGCCTCCAGCCAGCATGAAGCTGGACGATGCCGCCGCTCATCGGCGTGGCATTGACGCGGGCAAAGCCGGCCCCGCGGATCATCTGGGCAAAGCGGGCCGCATTGGGGAATTTGCGGATGGATTCGACGAGGTAGCGATAGGGCTCGGGGTCGCCTGTCACCATGCCGCCCATGGGCGGGATCACGTTGAAGGAATAGGCATCATAGATGCGGTCCAGCAGTGGCGTCTCGACTGGCGAAAACTCCAGCACCAGGAGCCGACCGCCAGGGCGCAGCACGCGGTAGGCTTCATTGAGCGCTTTCTGGATGCGCGGCACATTGCGTATTCCAAACGCAACCGTGTAGCCATCGAAGCTGCGATCCTCGAAGGGCAGCTCCTCGGCATTGCCTTGGGTGAAGGTGAGCGCCTCGCCTTCGGGGTAGCGCTTGTCGGCACGCTCACGGCCGACCTTCAGCATCTCGCCATTGATGTCAAACACCGTGACGGCGGTTTTGCCTGGACTGCGCTCCTCACCCTTGTCGAGCACGCGGAAGGCGACATCGCCGGTGCCGCCAGCCACATCGAGATGGGTGAAGGGGCGCGAGGCAGCGCTGCGGGGCAATGGCAATTCCGCCACCATCGCCTCCTTCCACAGGCGATGAAGCCCCGCGGACATGAGATCATTCATCAGATCATAGCGACCGGCGACCTTGTGGAACACATCATCCACTAGCCCCTGCTTTTGGCTGAGTTTCACATCCTCGAAGCCGAAATGAGTGGTGGTGTCGCCGTCGCTTTTGGTATTGGCTTGCATCATGCTCATCCTGTCGCCGGATCAATAGCCGAGGCCGCCGCGGCGCGCGATGGCGGATGTCCAATGATTTGCGAGCTGCATCATGCCTGAGCTTCCCGAGGTCGAGACTGTAAGGCGCGGCCTTCAACCTGTGATGGAGGGTGCGCGCATTGCCAGGCTCACGCTGAACCGCAAGGATCTGCGCTTTCCGTTTCCGCCCCGCTTCAAGGCGCGGGTCGAAGGCAAGCAGATCACGTCGCTCTCGCGCCGAGCGAAATATCTCGTGGCCAGCCTCGATTCAGGCGAGAGCCTGATCATGCATCTGGGCATGAGCGGGCGGTTCCTGATCATGCAAGAGGGAGACAAAGCGCGCGCCGAGACCGCCAATTTCCAACATGAGGCGGGGCGCCTGCCCCAGCATGATCATGTGGTGTTCGAGACCAATACAGGCACCCGCATTATCTATAATGACACGCGCCGCTTCGGCTTCATGGATCTGGCACCTTCAGAGAGCCTTGCTGAGAGCAAGCACTTCAAGGCCATGGGCATCGAGCCGCTTGGCAACGAGCTTTCCGGCGAGACGCTGGCGCGGCTGTTTGACGGCAAGCTCGCGCCCTTGAAAGCCGCGTTGCTCGACCAGCGGCTGATTGCTGGCCTTGGCAACATCTATGTGTGCGAGGCGCTGTTCCGCGCCAGGCTCCACCCTGAGGCTCCCGCCGGCAGCATTGCGGGGCGCGATGGCAGCGCCACTGATGCCGCCACGCGCCTTGCAGGCATCATCCGCGATGTGCTCACCGAAGCGGTAGAGGCCGGCGGATCGACGTTGCGCGATTTTGCCCATGCCGATGGCTCGCTCGGCTATTTCCAGCATCGCTTCCGGGTCTATGGGCGCGAGGGAGAAGCGTGTGTGACGCCGGGCTGCGGCGGCATCGTCACGCGTATTGTGCAGGCTGGCCGCTCGACTTTCTTTTGCGAGAGGTGTCAGGGGAAGAGTGTGCGCTGAGGGTGTCTGTGCTGTCATTCCCGACCGCGAAGCGGAGCGGGAATCCACAGTTGGGCAATCTCGCAATGGATTCCCGCCCACGCCTCCGGCGCGTCGGGAATGACAGAACTCGGATTATATGGGGCATGTGCATGAGCGCTTTGCACGAACCAAGGCTCGCCATGACGTCCAAGCTTGGCTAAACCCTGAACAAAAGCATCACGAGAACAGCATCGGGAGAGAGCGCCATGGCCTATGAGACCATCATCGTCGACATCATGGGCGCGGTCGGCGTCATCACGCTGAACCGCCCGCAGGCGCTCAACGCGCTGAACAGCAAGCTCATCAGCGAGGTCAACAAGGCGCTCGACAAGTTCGAGAAGGACAAGGAGATCGGCTGCATTGTCATCACCGGCTCCGAGAAGGCTTTCGCCGCCGGTGCCGACATCAAGGAAATGCAGAGCCGCAAATTCCCCGGCACCTATATGGATGACCGCTTCGCCGAATGGGACCGGGTTGGCCAGCGCCAGAAGCCGATCATCGCGGCGGTGGCGGGCTTTGCGCTTGGCGGCGGCTGCGAACTTGCCATGATGTGCGACATCATCATCTGCGCCGACAATGCCAAATTCGGCCAGCCCGAAATCAACCTTGGCGTGATGCCGGGGGCGGGCGGCTCGCAGCGCATGACGAAAGCCATTGGCAAGGCCAAGACGATGGATCTGTGCCTCACAGGCCGCATGATGGACGCGGCAGAGGCCGAGCGTTGCAGCCTTGTCTCGCGCGTGGTGCCGCTCGCAGACCTCATGCCGGAAGCCATGAAGATGGCGGCGATCATCGCGTCGAAATCACGCCCCATCGTTGCCATGACCAAGGAGACGGTGAACCGCGCGCTGGAAACCTCGCTTGCCGAGGGCCTGCGCTTCGAGCGGCGGCTGTTCTCGGCCATGTTCGCGACCCATGACCAGAAAGAGGGCATGGCGGCCTTTGCCGAGAAGCGGAAGCCGAACTTCAAGCATCGCTGAGGACATCGACATGAAGAGGAGAGCGCCATGAACGCGCCCGCAACCGGACTTAACCTGCCCACCTATGCCGACATCGAGGCCGCAGCTATGCGCCTCAAGGGCGTGGCGCACCGCACGCCCGTGCTGACCTCGCGCACCGCGAATGAACGCACAGGCGGGTCGCTGTTCTTCAAGGCAGAGAATTTGCAGCGCGGCGGGTCTTTCAAGTTCCGCGGCGCGTATAATGCCATCGCCTCGCTGGATGAGGCGCATCGCAAGGCCGGCGTGCTCGCCTTTTCCTCCGGCAATCATGCGCAGGCCATCGCGCTTGCCGGGCGGCTATGCGGCGCAGCCACCACCATCCTGATGCCGCAGGACGCACCCGCCGCCAAGCTCGCCGCCACGCGCGGCTATGGCGCGGAGGTCATCACCTTTGATCGCTATGCCCAGGATCGCGATGTGCTCTCGCGCGAACTTGCCGCGAGCCGTGGCCTGACGCTGATCCC
>JBOFIL010000416.1:0-3707 GCA_051650165.1 Allobosea sp. | reverse complement strand
CCGCAAGGTTTCCGCGCTGGAAGCCCGCCTTGCGGCCGCCACGGGGGATGCAGGCTCAGCAGGTGAGCGCGCCAGCGAGGTGGAGCAGAAAGCCGCGAGTGCCATCATGGAGGCAGCCGCCCGCATCGAGCGCATAGCCAAGTCATTGGCCGGCGGGGTGGGCTGAGTTGCCACTGGCGCTTTGCCGCCTCAGCCCCTAGATATGAATCGCGGGGCTGCCCGGTTCGTGTAGGCAAAGTATTCCCGGGCCCTTACGCTCTCATCGGGAGCTGTCCCTGGCCGGAACCCTGGTTCCGATCATATGGCGCCCACCTACTCTTGTAGGTGCCCCGGGATCGTTAGACCCACGGCCATGGTGGCTCCGCACTTTTCCCTTTAGCCTCTGCTCGCATGACGCAATCATCCCCCATCGCAGCCGAAAAGGCGCTGATCCGCGCTGATGCACTGGCGCGGCGTGATGGGCTTGATCTTGACGCACGTCTGGAGGCCGATGAAGCCATCGCCGCACATGTGCTGGCGCTGGATGTGTGGGACAAGCTTCATGGCCCTGTCGCGGGTTATTGGCCGATGCGCTCCGAGGCTGATCCGCGCCCTATCATGACAGGGTTGGCGGGGCGCGGGCTGTCGCTCTGCCTGCCGGCGGTGGTGGATGGCGCGCTGCAATTCCGCGCCTGGGCCATGTGGGGCCCGTTGGTGCCGGGCGGCTTTGGCACGCTGGTTCCGCCGGTTGACGCTGCCATTGTCACACCTGCAGCGCTTCTCGTGCCGCTCGCTGCGTTCGACAAGCGCGGCTTTCGCCTCGGCTATGGCAAGGGCTATTATGACCGAGCGCTCAGCTGCCTCCCCGGTGTGCGCAGCATCGGCATCGCTTATGCCGCGCAGGAGGTGAGCCACGTTCCCAGCGAACCGCATGATATGACGCTGGGCATTGTGGTGACGGAGCAGGGTGTGCGGCAGTTCCCTGCTTGAACCTTGGCTCATTCCATGGCTTCAAGCTCTTCCATTCCAAACTCTTGAGGTCTCATGCGTCTGCTGTTTCTCGGTGACATTGTCGGCAAGCCGGGCCGCGATGCTGTGGTGCGACGCGTGCCCGAACTGCGCGAGCGCTGGAAGTTAGACGCCGTCGTGATCAATGGCGAGAATGCCGCCGGCGGGTTCGGCATCACCGAGGCCATTTGCGACGAGGTGCTGGCCGCTGGCGCAGATGCCATCACGCTCGGCAACCATTCTTGGGATCAGCGCGAGGCGCTGGTGTTCATCGAGCGCCAGCCCAGGCTGGTGCGCCCGGCCAATTACCCACCATCTGCGCCGGGCAGGGGGGCTGCGCTTGTTGATTTGCAAAACGGCGCGCGATTGCTGGTGGTGAATGTGCTGGGGCGCGTCGAGATGGACCCGCATGATTGTCCGTTCCGCGCGGTGGAGCGCGAGCTTGAAATCGCGCCCATGGGGCGCGTCGCGGACGCCGTCTTGCTTGATCTCCATGCCGAGGCGACTGCCGAGAAACAGGCGCTGGCCTGGCATTTCGATGGCCGCGCTTCGCTGAGCGTCGGCACACATACGCATGTGCCATCCGCCGATGCGCGCGTGCTGCCGGGCGGCGCGGCCTACCAGACCGATGCTGGCATGTGCGGCGATTATGTCTCGGTCATTGGGTTTGATCGCCACGAGCCCACCCGCCGCCTGATCGAGAAGACGCCGGGCGTGCGCTGGGAGCCGGCCACCGGCCCCGGCACGCTATGCGGCGTTGCGGTTGATGTCAGTGATCGCACTGGCCTCGCCGAGCGCATCACGCCTGTCAGGCTCGGGCCTGTGCTTGCCGAGAGCTTCCCTTCACATTGGGAGTGATGGCATCGGGAATGATGCCCCTTTGAAAAGCGGCGCGTGCCTGCCTATAAGCAGGCAAAACACCCATACTGATGGATACGGACCATGGCCGGACATTCCCAATTCAAGAACATCATGCACAAGAAGGGCAAGCAGGATGCGGCCCGTGCGAAAACATTCTCCAAGCTCTCGCGCGAAATCACCGTCGCGGCCAAGTTGGGCATGCCTGACCCCAACATGAACCCGCGCCTGCGCATGGCTGTGCTGGCTGCGCGCGCTGAAAACATGCCCAAGGACAATATCGAGCGCGCCATCAGCAAGGCCTCGATGGGCGATACCGACAATTACGAAGAGGTGCGCTATGAGGGCCGCGGCCCGGGCGGCACGGCTGTCATCATTGAGGCACTGACCGACAACCGCAACCGCACCGGCTCGAATGTGCGCTCGTATTTCACCAAGGCCGGCGGCGAGCTTGGCGCAACCGGCTCCGCGACTTTCAATTTCGCGCGCGTGGGCGAAATCGCTTATCCGCTGAGCGCAGGCTCAGCCGACAAGGTGATGGAAGCCGCCATCGAGGCCGGAGCGGATGATGTCGTGTCCGATGATAACGGCCACACCATCATTTGCGGCTTTGATGCGCTGAACGAGGTCTCGAAGGCGCTGGAAGCGATCCTCGGCGCGCCGGCTTCCGCAAAGCCGGTGTGGAAACCCTCCATGACCACGCCGCTGGATGAGGAAAAAGCCACATCCGTGATGAAGCTGATCGAGGCGCTCGACAATGATGATGATGTGCAGCACGTCTTCACCAATTTCGAGGTGAGCGACGAGGTGATGGCGAAGCTCGCAAGCTGATGGTGCAACGGACAACCTGATGGCGCAACGGGAATGAACCCCACGCGAATTCTCGGCATTGATCCGGGCCTGCGCCGCACCGGCTGGGGCATGATCATCACCGAGGGCTCGCGGCTGTCTTTCCTTGCCTGCGGCGTCATTCTCTCCGATGAGAAGCTGCCGCTGTCCGAGCGCCTGAAACAGATCCATCACGGCATTGCCGGAGCGATTGCAGCCTGGTCGCCCGATGAGAGCGCCATTGA
This sequence comes from Allobosea sp., assembly GCA_051650165.1. Classification (GTDB taxonomy): domain Bacteria; phylum Pseudomonadota; class Alphaproteobacteria; order Rhizobiales; family Beijerinckiaceae; genus Allobosea. The sequence goes on along the minus strand of JBOFIL010000416.1, from coordinate 789 downwards.
GGAAACCTTCGTCAACAAGGATGCCAAGGCAACGCTGAAGCTCGGCCATGCGCGCGGGGTTGCGATGCTCGCCTGCGCTGAGGCAGGCCTCAGCGTGGCGGAATACGCGCCCAATCAGGTGAAGAAGACCATTGTCGGTGCGGGCCATGCCGAGAAGCAACAGGTGCAGGCGATGGTGAAGGTGCTGCTGCCGAAATCCGATTTCACCAATGCCGATGCGGCGGATGCGCTGGCTGTCGCGCTCGCCCATGCCCAGCATCGTGGGCTGAAGGCGAGGTTGGGGTGAGACTCCACGTCATGCTCGGCCTTGTGCCGAGCATCCACGTCTTTCCTGAGGCATATTCAAGTCGTGGATGGTCGGGACAAGCCCGACCATGACGGTTGAGTATGAACCGTCTCCCCATTCGCCTTCGTACGCGAATCCGTTAGACCTTGGACATGATCGGCAAACTCAAAGGCACCATTGACGCGCATAGCGAGGACCATGTGATCCTTGATGTGCATGGCGTCGGCTATGTCGTGTTCTGCTCCAGCCGCACATTGCAGGCGCTCGCCCCGGCGGGCGAGGCGGCAGTGCTGGCCATCGAGACGCAGGTGCGCGAGGATTCCATCCGCCTGTTCGGCTTCCGCACCGATGCGGAGCGCGACTGGTTCCGCCTGCTGCAAAGCGTGCAGGGGGTGGGCGCGAAGGTGGCGCTCGCCATCCTTTCGATCATGGAGCCCGGCGCACTCGCCACAGCCATTGCGACGAACGACAAGGCCATGATCGGCCGCGCGCCGGGCGTTGGT
>JBOFIL010000415.1:0-2314 GCA_051650165.1 Allobosea sp. | reverse complement strand
GGTTGCAGAAGTGCCTGAGCCCGCAGCTCCTGCGGCCCCGCCGCCAGAGCCTGTGCACATGGTTCTGACTGAGGCAGACCCCTCGAAGCCAAAGCGTGGCGGATGGTGGCGGCGCTGAGCCGTTGCAAGATGATTGAATAGTCAAAACGGACAGGAAACTGTCCGTTTTTTCATATCTCTATCAGGCTTTGTTCAACCAGCGCCCTAGGCGCGCCACCGCCTCTTCGCATTCGCCCAGTGAGCCCGCGAAGGACAACCGAGCGGTTGAATGGCCGCGCACTTCATCGAAATCGAGCCCCGGCGTGATGGCAACGCCCGCATCTTCCAGCGCCCGCTTGCAGAAATCCATCGAGTCGTTGGTGTGCTGCGAGACATCGAGATAGACATAAAACGCGCCATTAACGGGCGAAAAGCGCCCCAGCCCAATGCCGGGCAGCGCCTCCATCAAGAAGGCGCGGTTGGCGGCATAGCCGGCCTTGATCGCCTCGCATTCAGCACGCGCATCAAAGGCGGCCTCGGCCGCAATCTGGCTAAGGTATGGCACTGAAATCGAGAGATTCTGTTGCAAGCGCTCGACGGTGCGCACCATCCGCTCCGGCACCACGAGCCAGCCAACACGCCAGCCTGTCATGCAATAGTATTTCGAGAGCGAGTTCACGATGATGGCGTCATTATCAACCTTGAGCGCTGTCACCGCCGGCACATCATAGGTCAAGCCATGGTAGATCTCGTCGGAGATGAACCACAGGCCGAGCCGCTTGCAGGCGCTGGCCACGCTGCTCAGCGCGGCCTCGCCCATCACCACGCCGGTGGGGTTTGACGGGCTCATCACCAGCACACCCGCCAGCGGTTTGCGGGCATGCTCGGCCTCGATCTGCGCCGCTGTCAGCACATGGCCAGTGGCCGCGCCAATCTCGATGGCGACCGGCTCAAGCCCCAGCGCCAGCAGAATGTTTCGATAGGCCGGATAACCCGGCGCAGTGATGGCGAGGCGCGCGCCGGGCTGGAAACAGGCAAGGAAAGCCAACAAAAACCCGCCAGAAGAGCCCGTCGTCACCACGATGCGCTCGGGCGAAATGCTGACGCCCTCGTTTTCCGCGTAATAGCGCGCGATGCGCTCCCGTAGCGAGGGAATGCCGAGCGCCTCGGTATAGCCTATGCGGCCATCATCAAGCGTGCGCGCGACTGCTGCGCGGATCGATGCTGGCGTGGGGGCCGAGGGTTGGCCGACTTCCATATGGATGATGTGCCGGCCTTCGCGCTCCAGCCGCGCCGCTGCTGACATCACATCCATGACGATGAAGGGCTTCACGCGCGCCGCGCGGGCGGCAAGCTCTGGCAGGTGTGGCGGCAGATCGGAGACATCACGCATCGTGCGATCTAGCCCAATCCGCGCCAGAGCGTCCACAGGGCACCGAGCGGTGTGCGCTCGATGCGCGTGCGAAATGGATCATAGTCGCTGGCCTCCATTTGGCGCAGATACCCCTCGCACAGCGCCATTTGCCGGAAGGCTGGGCGAATGGATACAGGCGAAGCTGCGATAAAGCCTTTCGCCTTGGCGATATGCGCGCGCGCCAGCCCGCGCATCTCGGCCAGAGCTGGCATGAGCCCTGTCTCAGCCTGCCCCGCAATGATCGCCTCACGTGTGACGCCATGCTTTGCCATGACATCCATAGGCATCACGGCCTGTCCGCGCGCCGCGCGTTGCGGGAATTGCCGCAGCAACCGCGTGATGCCCAGCCCAAGCCCGGCATGGCCGGGCGCATCAGCGGGGCCAGCGTCGTCCCCATCAGCCAGCACTAGCGCGGAAAGCCGCATGAGCCCTGAGTCGACGGCGCCAATCTGCCCCTCAAGATCGGTGATTGTCGGCCAGGCATCATCATAGAGTTCCGTGATCATCGCATCAGCCATCGCATCAAGCGCACTGGCAGGAAGACGATAACGCTGGATTGCGCGCAGAAGCGCTGCGGCCACCGGGTGCCCTGCCCCGCCATGCGCTTCTTCGCCGGTGAGTACATCCCTCCACCCAAGTACGTCCCTCCACCACTGTATGCGCACCTCGCCGGGCAATGGCTCCGAAACACGGACGCGGATGGAGGCGAGCTCGGCAACATAGGCATGAAGCGCCGCAAGTGCCGGGCGGTAATCAACCGGCGCGAACAGCAGCGCGAAATACGCATCGCGGTCCTGCTCGCGCAACAGTGCGAGGCAGGCGGCATCATCCATGGCAATGCGCTCTGGGGAAACGTCGGTCATGAATGGGATATGGCCCGAAGCGGCTTTGCGCTCAACGGCTGTCTCATTCCACAGGGAT
>JBOFIL010000414.1:0-4822 GCA_051650165.1 Allobosea sp. | reverse complement strand
ATTGGCGAGCAGCTGGTGCGCTATGCCATCGCCTATGCCAAGGCCAATGGCGCGGGCGTTGTGGAGTTGACCTCCAACAAGGTGCGCCTTGCCGCGCATCGCTTCTATGTGCGGCTCGGCTTCTCCCAGAGTCATGAGGGCTTCAAGCTCGATATTGCCTGAAGCCCTCATCGCGAACTAACCGGCGCGTAGGCTTGAGATGGGCGCAGCGCTCGGGATGAATAGCCTAGGATAATGCATGTCGTTATTTGCGATGATGGGTCGAAAGTCCATTATCTAATGTGTAAAATTCACGTCTGTCCACTCACTTCAGGCAAGTTTTTGGTACAGCAAAGTTCAAATTCGATTTAAGCACCCAAAATGTTGAACACCCCGCCCCCCTTGTAATATTTCCTTCAAATTCTTCTGAGCCATCAACTAATTTTATCTCACCTTGTAGGCCAACCATTTCAAAGCCATCAGGGCGGGTGATCCAGCTATTCGGATTGATCAAAATTTTATTGCGGGAGTTGATCTTACCTTTTATGCTGAAGCAACTGTCATTTACCCATGGATTTTTGAGATATGGATCGTTTTTGGTGAACGTATAAAAATTAAAGAATCCAGAAAAATTATCGTCTTTTTGATCGTTTATTTTAAGAGTCAGGCCAGTCGTGCCTTGAGCGCATTTATAAAATCCGTGCCATATGCCAACAATATTTCTTGATTTTACTTCTTGAGCATAAGCATCATTAGAAAAACAAAATAATGCAATTGCACATATCAAAAACTGGAAACTAGATTTAAAAAAATACGCCAGCATTCATCTCTCCTACCCTAGCGCTCATTTAAATACAAATTATTGCTTTAGCTACCTTGATGCCAAGGCGCTCTGGAGAGCGTCGCCTTCGCATATAGATTGGCCTCAGCCAAAGCCATGAGGGCTTCAAGCTCGATATTGCCTGAAGCCCAGATGCTGCTTATTGCCCGGCGGCTTTGAGGCGCGCGCGGCATTCGGTTGAGAACTTGATCCAGTTGTAGCCCTGGCCGGTCAGCTTGTCCTTGTTGGCCCGCCATTCCTGGCCACAGCGGCGCAGGCGGTTGTCATTGGCAAGCTGCGCCTCTGAGCGCTGGCGCTTCGGCTTTTCTTCGGTTGCTTCAGCCTTGGTCTCTGCCTTGGGGGCTGGCTGGCTGCGCGCAGCAGGCTGCGTGGTGCGGGCCGGCTGCTGGCTGGTCGAGGGCTGTTGCAGCGGGTTTGTGCCCTGTGCCTGGCTTGGCGCAGCGCCCATCAGAGCAAAGCTCAGGGCGATGGTCGGCAGGGCGAAAAACGAAACGGCTTTCAGCATGATCGAAGGCTCTCCTCTGGTCATCAATACGTCGCGTGAATTTGCAGTTTTGGCAAGACGGACCTGTGAAACAAACATGCCGATGCCCCTGTGATTTGCATTGTGCGCGTTATTATCTAGCTACCAGTCACCGCGAGGAGAATATGATGTCTGTTGCCCCCACCAATGTGATTGATCTTTATTATTGGCCGACGCCAAATGGCTGGAAAATCTCGATTGCACTCGAGGAAATGGGCTTGGCCTACAATGTCATCCCGGTGAACATCTCGGCCGGCGATCAGTTCAAGCCGGACTTCCTCGCCATTTCGCCGAACAATAAAATGCCAGCGATCGTTGACCACGATGGCCCGGACGGAAAGCCGATCGGCGTGTTCGAGAGCGGGGCGATCCTTGCCTATCTCGCCCGCAAGACTGGCAAGCTGATGCCCCATGAGGAGCGCGGGCGCGTCGAGGTCGAGCAATGGCTGTATTGGCAGATGGGCGGCTTTGGCCCGATGCTCGGCCAGAACCACCATTTCAACCACTATGCGCCTGAGAAAGTCCCCTACGCCATCAACCGCTATGTCACCGAGACCAAGCGGCTTTACGGCGTGCTCGACAAGCGCCTCTCGGACCGCGACTTCGTGGCGGGCGATTATTCCATCGCCGATATCGCCATCGTCTCATGGGCCAAGCTCTGGGAGCGGCAGAGCCAGGACATTGCGGAATTCCCGCATGTGAAGCGCTGGCTCGATGTGCTGCTCGCGCGCCCCGCCGTGCAGCGCGGACTTGCCGTCAATGCCGATGCTCGCGGCCAGACCGACATGAAAGACCCCAAAGTGCAGGCTATCCTCTTCGGCAACAAGCCGGCGTGATAGGATGAACGAAGTCACCCATGCTGCTCGGCTTTGCCGTTAATGCCGAGCAGCATAGGCGGGACGAATTGAAAAATTCACGATGAAATCTTTCCAGATCAGTTTTCAAATTTTACTTGAATACATTAACATATATCTCTGTAATTTTATCATTCCACGTATCATTGGATGTATCAAATTTTAGTTCAGTCAAATCAATAGTTCTTGATCTTATAAATGCAAACCCGCCGCTAAATGCTGGTTCTCCGTCTGGTTTAATAGTTAAAGAAACCTTTCGCAATCTCCTGGGACGCCTTCTTATTAATACATTACCATAAATTTCTACACTACAATTTACACCGCTTGGCATGTAAATGCTACTTATTCCCCCACTTCCTGTTCTTGATTGCCATGCCGCAATATCTGTTCGATATACCTTCAGATTTGATGACGAAGATTGCAAATTTGCTGGATCCATCAAATTAATTGAACGGCCATCAAAACCAACATGCTCAAATGCCATAGCCACCGACGGATAATTATGAGGATATATTTGTGTGGCAAAATCTATGTAACCCGCCAATCCATCTTGCGAGCCCCCTCCATTTGTTTGAATTGTCCAATTTGCATATCGATAATTATTTTTTAAATCTAAAGTTATTTTAGACTGAGTATTATCATCGCTATCTGGCCATGGGTCGTCTTCAGTCATAGCAAATATAGCATCAATTTTATCAGAATCTATTTCAATGCTGTCGCCATAAGAAATTAAATTACTAACTCCAAATCTAGAAGCAATTTTTCTTTGATATGTTAGCGGTATTTTAGTATTTCCTATATATAAATTCATGCTTATAGTTCCATCTCCTATATCATCGCTATCATCAGTTACCGTTAAACTACGCACTAATACTCTTAATGTCCTCTTTGTCATTTTATTGCTCCCATTTTGATTTCAAAATTTGTTTAGACATATAATTAACAAATTGACGTTATGTCAAGTATGTAAAAATTGATATTTCATTTCATGTCTCCGGCTATATGAAATGACAATTCCATCTACCCCTGCGACACGCCGCCCTGTTGAAGCGGGGCGGCGGGGGGGCTAGATGCGGGATATGACAACAGCCACTGCTCCCCTGTCCGCTTCTGCGCCCGTTACAATCAACTCCGACCCCGCCCGCCCTGTGCGGCTGTGGCTCTGGATTGTCGCTGGGCTCGTGCTGGTGATGGTCACCGTTGGAGGTGCAACGCGTTTGACAGGCTCTGGCCTCTCCATCACCGAATGGCGGCCTGTGACCGGCGCGATCCCACCGCTGAATGCGGCTGACTGGGCCAGCGAGTTCGATAAATACCGGCAAATTCCGCAATATCAGCTCCTGAACAAGGGCATGAGCCTTGCCGAATTCAAGTTCATCTACTGGTGGGAATGGGGCCACCGCCAGCTCGGGCGCTTCATTGGCGCGCTATATCTCGGCGGTTTTCTGTGGTTCGCGGCAAAGCGGACGCTGCCAGTGGCAACCACGCTGACGCTCTTCGTCATGGGCCTGCTGTTGGCGACGCAAGGCGCGATTGGCTGGGTGATGGTGGCCTCCGGCCTGAGAGAAGGCATGGTCGCAGTCGCGCCGATCAAGCTCACGCTGCATTTGACGCTGGCCAGCCTGTTCCTCGCCTCGGTTGTGGCGATGGCAACACGGCTCTCGCCGCCCAAGCCCGGCAATCAGGTGCTTGGTGCGCGCGGGCTTCTGGCGGGGGCGGTCCTACTGCTGCTGCTCGTCTTCGTACAGATTGCGCTTGGTGGGCTGGTCGCCGGCTCCAAGGCTGGCCTCACCTACAACACCTGGCCGCTGATGGACGGCGCATTGATTCCGCCTGCCTCGGTGCTCTTCGTGGGAACGCCCTGGTTCGCAAATTTCGCTGATAATGTCGCATTGGTGCAGTTCAATCACCGCATCATGGCCTATCTGCTGGCAGCGTTGGTGCTCTGGCACTGGTGGCAAGCGAGGCGGATTGGTGGATCACCCGCCAAGCGCGGCAACGCGCTAATGGGCCTCACGATTGCGCAGATTGTGCTTGGCATCGTCACATTGCTGCTCGCCGTGCCACTCTGGGCGGGGCTGGCGCATCAGGCGCTCGCCATGCTGCTGTTGGTGATGGCCGTGGTGCATGTGGTGAGGCTGGCGCAAGCACCTGCAACTTTTGCCAAACCTCACGCCAGCGCCTGATCCAGATCCGCGATCAGATCCTCGGCATTCTCGATGCCGATGGAGAGGCGCAAGGTGCCGGGCCCGATGCCGACCGCGGCGCGCATCGCGGGCGTGGCATTGCGATGCGTCGTGGTTTCAGGATGCGCCACCAGCGAGCGCGTCTCACCGACATTGACGAGATGCGAGAAAAGGTTGAGGCGCGCAATCGCCGCTTCCGCCGCCTCGCGCCCACCCTTCAGCGTGGCGGTGAACACCGCACCGACGCCATTGGGGCAAAGCCGCGCCATCAATTCGCGCTGCGAGTTGGAGCCCACTGCCGGGTGGCTGACATGGGCAATGGCGGGATGGCCGGCCAGATGCCGCGCCAGCGCCACGCCATTCTCGGCATGGCGCGCCATGCGCAAAGGCAGCGTCTCACAGCCAGTGAGAATCAGAAAACCTGCTGTTGGCGAAAGGC
>JBOFIL010000413.1:0-3021 GCA_051650165.1 Allobosea sp. | reverse complement strand
ACCTGCACTAGCCCCCCCCTCAATACCCCACCTCCACCGCCCGCATCCCCATCGCATCGACCATGACGAGTCGGCCCGTGAGGCCCTCTCCGAAGCCGGTGATCTCGCGGATGACCTCCAGCGCCATCATCGCGCCCATTATGCCGGCGAGCGCGCCGAGCACGCCGGCTTCAGCGCAGGCGGGAATGGTGCCGGGCGGCGGGGCATCGGGGAAGAGATCGCGGTAAGAGGGGTTTGGCTTGCCGTCCTGGCCCGTCTCATGGGGTTTCAGCGTGGTGATCGCGCCATCGAAGCGGCCAAGCGCGGCGGTGATCAGCGGCTTTCTTGCCGCCTGGCAGGCATCCGCCACCAGATAGCGCGTCTCGAAATTGTCGCAGCCATCGGCCACCAGATCGTAAGCTGCGATCAGGTCTGCGGCATTCGCGGGCGTGATGCGCACGCCGTGGGCCTCGACCTGCACCAAAGGGTTGAGCCTTGCCACCGCGTCCTTCGCGCTTTCCACCTTCAACCGGCCAATATCGGGCGTGCCATGGATCACCTGGCGCTGGAGATTAGAGAGCGAGACGACATCATCATCGACAATGCCGATGGTGCCGACGCCGCCTGCCGCCAGATACTGGATCAGCGGGGAGCCAAGGCCGCCTGCGCCAATCACCAGCACCCGCGCGCGGGCAAGCTTGCCCTGCCCCGGCCCACCGATTTCAGGCAGCACCAGATGGCGGGCATAACGCTCCAGATAGGCCTCATTCATGGCGGCACATGACGATCTTGCAAATGCGCGCGTTAGCCCCTTGGCGAAGCCGCGCAAGGCATGCCAAGCTAGAGGTTGAAGAACATGAAGCGGGCCGTTCGCCCGCCTGATCAGGGGAGTGTCTCATGCGTCGCCGTTTTCTTACCCTCATCCTTGCCGGTGTTGCCGCCACTGCCATGATGGCAGCAACCTCTGCCATGGCGCAAACCGCCATCAAGCCTGCCATTGTCTACGACAAGGGCGGCAAGTTCGACAAATCCTTCAATGAAGGCGTGTTCAACGGTGCCGAGAAATTCAAGAAGGAGACGAATGTCGATTTCCGTGATTTCGAGCCACAGAATGATGCGCAGATGGAGCAGGCGCTGCGCCGCTTCGCGCGCGATGGCCATTCGCCGATCATCGCTGTCGGGTTCTCTCAGGCCACCGCTTTGCAGAAAGTCGCGGCAGAGTTCCCTGATCTGAAGTTCACCATCATCGACATGGTGGTGAACTTGCCCAACGTTCAATCGGTCGTGTTCAAGGAGCATGAGGGCTCCTATCTCGTCGGCCTGCTGGCCGGCATGGCCTCGAAGAGCAGCAAGGTCGGCTTCATCGGCGGCATGGATATTCCGCTGATCCGCAAATTCGCCTGCGGCTATGTGCAGGGCGTCAAGGCGGCCAAGAAAGATGCCGAAATTTTCCAGAACATGACCGGCACCACGCCCGCCGCCTGGAATGACCCGGTGAAGGGCGGCGAACTCGCCAAGAGCCAGATCGATCGCGGCGCGGATGTGATCTACCACGCGGCTGGCGGCACAGGCATCGGCGTGCTGCGCACGGCAGCGGATGCGGGCAAGCTCGGCATTGGTGTTGACTCCAACCAGAATGGCCTCCAGCCCGGCAAGGTGCTGACCTCGATGCTCAAGCGCGTCGATGTCGCCACCTATAATTCCTTTGCTGCCGCACGCGGCAACACATGGAAGGCCGGCGTCTCGGTGCTGGGCCTTGCCGAGGATGGCGTGGGCTGGGCGCTCGATGACAACAACAAGGCGCTGATCACGGCAGAGATGCAGGCCGCCGTCACCAAGGCCACCGCCGACATCAAATCCGGCGCGGTCAAGGTGCATGACTACATGTCAAACCAGACCTGCCCGATGTGAGGTTTTGAGCGGCGGGAGGCGACAATGACCAGTGCGCCCCCCGCCATCGAACTGATCGGTATCTGCAAGCGCTTCGGCGAGGTGCGGGCGAACCGCGATGTGAGCCTCGCCGTCGCGCGCGCCACGATCCATGGCATTGTCGGCGAGAATGGTGCCGGCAAATCGACGCTGATGTCGATCCTCTACGGCTTCTACGAGGCCGATAGCGGCGAAATCCGCATCAATGCTGCGCCCGTCAGCATTCGCTCATCAGCGGATGCGATCCGCGCCGGCATCGGCATGGTGCATCAGCACTTCATGCTGGTGGACACGCTCACCGTCCTCGACAACATCATGCTTGGCGCGGAGGGCGGGGCGCTGCTGGCCAGGGGCCAGCGCGACATGCGGGCAAGGCTCGCCGGTTTGGCCCAGGATTACGGGCTGGTGATCGACCCTGATGCGGTTGTTTGCGAGCTGAGCGTTTGCCTGCAACAGCGTGTCGAAATCCTGAAAGCGCTGGTACGCGGCGCGGAAATCCTCATCCTGGATGAGCCGACCGCCGTGCTGACCCCGCCTGAGGCCGAGCAGCTGTTTGCCCTGCTTAAAGCGTTGAAGGCTCAGGGCAAGACCGTGATCCTGATCACGCACAAGCTCCACGAAATCATGGCTGCGACCGACACTGTCAGCGTGATGCGGCGCGGCGAGATGGTCGGCGCGGTCGAGACCGCCCGCACCTCGCCGGCTGAGCTCGCCGAGATGATGGTGGGGCGCAAGGTTCTGCTTGAGGTGGAAAAATCCCCGCGCAAAGCGGGCGAGCCAGTGCTGACGGCACAAGGGCTCAGCTGCCGCGATGCTGCCGGCGTCACACGCCTCTCGGATGTCTCGTTGACCCTGCATGCCGGCGAGATTGTCGGCATCGCAGGCGTTGCAGGCAATGGTCAGAGCGAGCTGATGGAGTTGCTCGCCGGGCTGATCCAGCCATCCCAAGGCAGCATCAGCCTGGGCGGGCAGGGGCTTGATTCAGACGCGCGCAACCCGGCGCATTTGCGCAAACTCGGCCTGATGCATGTGCCGGAAGACAGGCAGCGCACGGGATTGGTCACGGCCTTTGCCGAGATGGAAAACGCCATCCTCGGCTATCAGGATGATGCA
>JBOFIL010000412.1:0-1411 GCA_051650165.1 Allobosea sp. | reverse complement strand
GGCCGCGCCGCGCGTCACCGCCAAGGGGCGCGGAGAGATTGCTGAACGCATTGTCGAGACCGCGCGTGAACATGGCGTGCCCATCGAGGACAATGCCATCCTCGCCGAGGCCCTGAGTGCTGTCGAACTCGATGATCATATCCCGCCAGAACTCTACCAATCCGTCGCGCAGGTCATCGCCTTCGTGCTCACCGCCCGCAAGGCGCTGGAGCGGAGAGGGTAACGCTGAAGATAAGGCGCTGGCCGAAGGCAGGCGTTAAGCCTTCTGCGGCAACATAGGGATGAAATTCTCAACCTCGAACACGCCCCTCGCCCGCATGATCAATTCCAACCCCGCAGCTACCCCCCTTCACGCCGAAAGGCTTGACGCGAGCACCTATGCCGGAATGGGCGATGCCTTTGCTGACCTGGCGGCCCGCGCAGCACAGGGCAATCCGCATCAATCGCCTGCCGCGCTCTCGGCGCTGTGCAGTGCGCTGATCGAGCCAGCGGATGCCATGGTGCTGGCGGTCACTGATCCACAAGACGTGGGTCGCCTGCTGGGTGTCTGGGTGATGCGCCTGTCCAAGCCGCGCTGGTCGCTGGGCCTGCCAGTGCTGAAAGCACCCGCCTATCCGGTTTTCGAGCCGCTCAGCCTGCCTGTGATAGATGCGAACCATTTGCCCGATGTGCTCACGGCCATGCTGGCCTTGCTGATGCGCGATCCGCTGCTGCCGAAGCTGGTCCATTGCCCGTCATGGCCGATGGAAGGACCAGTGGCCGAGGCGTTGACTCAGGCCATTGCTGAGGCGCGCGGACAGCTCACGGCTTTCGATCTCTGGCAGCGCTCGTGCCTGAGCATGCCTGAAGGTGCTGCGCCTGCCGGGTGGTTGACCACGACCTTCGGCAAGCGCTTCAAGCGCATCGATGCCAAGATGAAGGCGCTGGCGGGCCTTGGCCAGATCAGTATCCATATGCACCGCGGCGCTGATTGCATTCTGGCCACACGCCGTTTCCTGGAGCTGGAGGCGCGCGGCTGGAAGGGCAAGGCTGGCTCCGCCCTGGCCAATGATGCGCGCGATGCCGCCTTCGTGCTGCGCCTGGCTGGCGAGTTGGCCACGCGCGATGAGATGATCATCGCGGAACTGGCGCTCGATGGCGCTGCCATCGCGAGCGCATTGCTGCCGATGAGCGGCGGCACGGTCTCCTTCTTCAAGACCACCTATGACGAGGCTTATCGCGCCCATTCGCCCGGCGTGGTGCTGGATGCCGCCATCACGCGTCATCTGGCCGCCATGCCCGGCTTCCGGCTGATGGATTCCGGCATGGATGATACGGCACCGCCCGAAAGCACCATCTGGCAGGGGCGGCGCGCCATGGGGCATGTGCTGATCGCCTTGGGGCCAGCGCCTGCCGCCTGGCTTGCTGCACA
>JBOFIL010000411.1:0-3221 GCA_051650165.1 Allobosea sp. | reverse complement strand
CGAACCACGGCGTCAGCACGCGCATGAAGCCTGCCAGACAGACGAGTTCGATCTGCTCGGCGCGCAGCCGCGCATCTATGCCACGCTCGAAGGCCTCGCGATCCTTGCCGAAGGGGCGGTGGTCAATCACGGCAGTTGCGACGCTGGCACCGCGCGCCTTGGCGAGGCCGCCTGCCTCCGCGACATTGGAGAGTGCAAGGCGGATGTCGGCGGGGTAGCCCTGCGCTTGCGCTGCCGCGATCAGAGCCGCCATGTTGGAGCCGCCGCCTGAAATCAGAACGGCAGTGGGAACGCGGCGCAGATATGGGGTATTCTCAGCGCTGCTCACAGCCTGAGGTCACCGCGATAGGTCACGCGCGGCTCGGCGGTTGAGGTAGTGAGTTCGCCGAGCAGGAGCGGCGCTTCACCAGCATCACGCAATGCGGCCATGACGCTTTCTGCTTCGCTGGGCGCGCTGACCGCGACCATGCCAACGCCGCAATTGAAGGTGCGTAGCATTTCATCACGTGCGACGCCGCCGGTTTGTGCCAGCCACCCAAATACGGGCGGGGGCGTGATGGCCGACAGGTTGAGTTCGGCGCCGACCCCATCGGGCAGCACGCGCGGGATGTTGTCCGGGAAGCCGCCGCCCGTGATGTGCGCGAGCGCCTTGATGGGCGCTCCTGCCTTCAGCGCGGCCAGGATCGGCTTCACATAGAGACGTGTCGGGGTCAGCAGTGCCTGCCCTAGCGTCTGGCCGGGGGCGAAGGGAGCGGGCGCGCTCCAGCCAAGCACCGTCATCTCGACAATGCGCCTTACCAGCGAAAACCCATTCGAATGCACGCCAGAAGAGGGCAGGCCGATCAGCACATCGCCGGCCATCACATCGGGGCGTGGCAGCAAGGAACCGCGCTCGGCTGCGCCCACGGCAAAGCCTGCAAGATCATAATCGCCCTTGCCGTAGACGCCGGGCATTTCGGCTGTCTCGCCTCCGATCAGCGCGCAGCCGGACTGGAGACAGCCTTGTGCGATGCCCTTGACGATTGCGACACCAACATGCGGCTCCAGCTTGCCGGTCGCGAAATAATCGAGGAAAAACAGCGGCTCCGCGCCTTGCACGATCAGGTCATTGACGCACATGGCAACAAGATCGATGCCGATGGTGTCATGCACGCCGCTCTCGATGGCAATCTTGACCTTGGTGCCAACGCCATCATTGGCCGCCACCAGAATGGGATCCTTGAAGCCGGCGGCCTTCAGGTCAAACAGCCCGCCAAAGCCACCAATCTCGGCATCCGCGCCGGGCCGGCGCGTCGCGCGCACCAGCGGCTTGATCGCATCTACCATGGCATTGCCGGCATCGATGTCGACGCCGGCTTGCGCATAGGTGAGGCCGTTTTTCGGGTTTTGATTCATAGCCGATGCGATTAAGCGGCGCGGCAAGCCAACGCAAGCGCGGCGGCGCGTTTTCCGCTGAAAAGCGTCAGTCTCAGGCGATGTTCGCCATCACCGGCACATGGTCCGAGGGCTTTTCCAGCGCACGCATCTCCTTAAGTATGCTCACGCCGCGCAAGCCATCTGCTGCTTGTGGTGACAGCAGCAAATGATCAATGCGGATTCCGACATTGCGAGCCCAAGCTCCTGCCTGATAATCCCAGAAGGTATAGAGGCCAGCCTCATCCGTGGTGGCACGCAATGCATCGGTGAGGCCAAGGTTCAGCAATGAGCGGAACGCCGCCCGGCTTTCGGGCTGGAACAGTGCGTCATTCACCCATGATGCAGGGTCTGACGCATCACGCTGATCTGGGATGACATTATAATCGCCCGCTAGCACCAGCTTTTCCTCCGCTTGCAGCAATTCCCGCGCATGGGCGTGGAGGCGCTCCATCCATCGCAGCTTGTAGGGGAATTTCTCGGTGCCGAGCGGGTTGCCATTGGGCAGATAGATCGACGCAATGCGCACCGGGCCAGTGTCGCCGTGCAGCACGCCTTCGATATAGCGCGCCTGTTCGTCGCTTTCGTCGCCGGGCAGGCCACGGCGCACGTCTTCGAGCTTGGTGCGGGTGAGGATGGCGACGCCGTTGAAGCTCTTCTGCCCGAAGACCTCTGCCTGATAACCTGCCTCCTCGATCTCCAAGCGCGGGAACTGCTCATCCTGGCATTTCAGCTCCTGAAGGCAGACAGCATCAGGCTGATGCTCTTTCAGCATCTCCAGCAAATGCGGCAGGCGCAGGCGCACCGAGTTCACATTCCAGGTGATGATGCGCATGGAAGGGTGAGTCTCCAGAATCGGTTAGCGCCAGATGCTCACGCATCATTGCAGCCGCACTTGCACGCTGTCACTCGCGCCTTGTGCATCAATCACTGAAATCCGCACGAAGCCCAGCCCATTGGGGCGGAAGGCGCTTTCGCGGCGCGCTAAGCCGCTGGCGACAGGTGCGCCATCCACCAGCCAGGTGAACGGCGCGACGCCGCCCATGGCCTTGAGGCTGAGCTGCGGATCGCTCTCGCCGGCCATCATCTCGATGCGCGCACCATCCTGCGGGAAGGCAATGCGCAGGCTTGCGACATTCATCGCCGTCGCGGATTTCGGTGCATCCGGGCGGATATGGCGGAGCGGCGGCGGCAGCGCATGGTTTTGCGCGATCAGGGCATCGGCGGGCGGCGCGGGAGCGCGCGGATCGAGCCCGATGCGGGCAAAGGCCTCGAACAGGATGGGCGCGGCAGATACACGCCCGATCAGCCCCGGCACAGCGCCATTATCGGCGCGGCCAACCCAGACGCCGATGGTGTGGCGACGGTCCCAGCCCAACGCCCAGGCATCGCGATAGCCGTAAGACGTGCCGGTCTTGAAGGCGATACGCCCCGGCGAGGCGCTGACCGGGGGCGGGGCCTCGCGCAATATGTCGCCGATATGCCATGCGGCAGCGGGCTGTATGAGCGTGAAAGGCGGGGCGCGGGGTGTGTCTGGCTGCGCCTCGCGCCAATGATTGAGCGCGATCACCTCGCCGCCGCGTGCCAGCCCGGCATAGAGGCGCGTCAAATCCTGCAATGTCACGCCTAGCCCGCCGAGCCCCAGCGCGAGGCCAGGCGTGCTCTCCTTTGGCAAGACAATCGCCGCCCCGGTCTCGCGCAGACGCGTGACAAAACGCTGCGGGCCAATGGCGGAGAGAAGCTCCACTGTCGGGATATTAAGCGAGAGTTGCAGCGCCTTGCGTGCGCTGATCAGCCCTTGGAAGCTC
>JBOFIL010000410.1:0-2820 GCA_051650165.1 Allobosea sp. | reverse complement strand
CTCTGGGTCATCGGTTCCTATCACAACATCTTCCGCGTTGGCGCGATCTTGCAGGATCTGGGCTTCTGGATTCTCAATGATGTGGTGTGGCGCAAGGCCAACCCCATGCCGAATTTCCGTGGGCGACGCTTCACCAATGCCCATGAGACCATGATCTGGGCGGCGCGTGGTGCCAGCTCACGCTACTCGTTCAATTATGAGGCGATGAAAGCCGGCAATGATGATCTGCAGCTGCGCTCGGATTGGTTCCTGCCAATCTGCACCGGCGATGAGCGCCTGAAGGACATCTCTGGTTCCAAGCTGCACCCGACGCAAAAGCCCGAGGCGTTACTTGCGCGGGTGCTGCTCTCATCATCCAAGCCCGGCGATGTGATCCTCGATCCATTCTTCGGCACCGGCACCACCGGGGCTGTCGCCAAGGCACTTGGCCGCCATTTCATCGGGCTGGAGCGTGACACAGGTTATGCTGCCGCCGCCACAAAGCGCATCGCTGCCGTGACGCCGCTGCCGCCCGAAGCCTTCGCGCTCGCGCCCGCCAAGCGCAGCGAACCGCGTATTCCATTCATGAGCCTGATCGAGGGTGGCCTTGTCACGCCCGGCGAAATGGTCAGCGATGTGAAGCGCCGACATACGGCGCTTGTACGCGCAGACGGCACGCTGGCGCTGGGGCCCGTGACAGGCTCGATCCACAAGGTCGGCGCGCTGGCGCAAGGCCTGCCAAGCTGCAATGGCTGGACCTTCTGGCATGTGGAGCGCGCCGGAAACCCGCTGCTGATTGACGCATTGCGCGATCAGATTCGCGCGCAGGGCGTCTAGACGATCAGCTCCCGAGCGCTTCCAGCCCGGCTGAGACCACTTTTCGCATCAGGGTCGACAAGGGCTCCTCGCCAAGTTTCCCGCGCGCGGTGAAGCGCATGCCTTCAGGCGGAGTTGTGTTCATTGGGAACGCCGCAACAAACACGCTCAAATCCAGCGGAAAATGCGTGAAAACATGACGCACGGGCTGATCTAGCAACTGCCACTGCGCTTTGAGCGGCGGATGATCCGGCATG
Organism: Allobosea sp.; assembly: GCA_051650165.1. GTDB lineage: Bacteria > Pseudomonadota > Alphaproteobacteria > Rhizobiales > Beijerinckiaceae > Allobosea. The sequence goes on along the minus strand of JBOFIL010000410.1, from coordinate 1,768 downwards.
CTAGGTTTTTGAACGCCCGCCAGCCACTCGCCTGTCGGCACTTCGGCCATGCCGCCAAGCAACCCCTTGGACGGGCGGGTGCGCAGCAGCACAGCCCCATCCTCGCGCAGCGCGACAAAGGCCGCGCCATATCGCATCATGCCTGTCCGCTTTGCCGCTTTGCGCGGGAAAGTCTCCATGTCGCCAGTGGTGTGCGCGAGGCAGGATGCCTGCCAAGGGCAAAGCGCGCAGGCTGGCTTCTTCGGCGTGCAGATGGTTGCGCCAAGATCCATCAAGGCTTGTGCGAAATCACCCGGCCTGTCATCGGGCACCAGGGCCAGCGTCTCTGCCTTGATACGCGATTTTGCTGCCGGCAGCGCCTCCTCAATCCGGCGCAAGCGCGTGATGACACGCTCGACATTGCCGTCCACCGCTGCGGCCTTGCGGTTGAAGGCGATCGCGGCAATGGCCGCCGCCGTATAGGGCCCGATGCCCGGCAGGCGCAGCAAATCAGCCTCAGTGTCCGGGAAGCGACCGCCATGCTGCGAAACAATGGTCTTTGCGCAAGCATGCAGGTTTCGGGCGCGGGAATAATACCCCAGCCCGGCCCAGAGCTGCATTACGGTCTCAAGCTCGGCACTGGCAAGGCTTTCAACAGTCGGGCAGCGCACCAGAAAGCGCTCGAAATACCCTTTCACAGCCGCCACAGTGGTCTGCTGGAGCATGATCTCCGACAGCCAGACGCGGTAAGGGTCTGGCAGTTGCCCCGGCATAGCACGCCAAGGCAATGCCCGCGCATGACGATCATACCAGGCGAGGAGCAATTTTGTTTCAGCCGACATGAGAGCCAGATTTTGCGGGCCAGATTGAGAGGTTGAATGCTCTCAGGCAATGCGCACTTTGTGAGAATTAAATACTAAATTCAAATGTAAATTATAACCAAGATTGTGACAATACGACGCAACTTTTCTCGTGAAATATACCATTATACATTTCCTAGTGCCGCAAAGCAGGAGCCACCCAATGACCCTGCCAAAATCTGCGGCTCTGCATCCCCTGCTTACATTGCCGGCTGAGATAGCCTTTCTTGCAAGGCACGGGCTTTCGCTAACGACGCTTGCCGAGATCGCAACACGGGCAGCAGAGCTGGGCCAGCCTGCAGATTTCGTCGCCATTCGCGAGGGCTATATCACCGAAGCGAACTTCTATGCGGCGCTCGCTGCCGAAGTTGGTGCGCCGCTTGTGGATGCGATGCCACCGCTTGCTGAACGGCTGGATGGCGCGATGGCGCTGCGCACCGGCGTCGCGGCCCTTGCCAGCCCTGAGCGGCGGTTTGCGCTGGCTGCGGAGGGGCGGATGATCCCGCCTTTGCTGACATCGGGCGAGTTGCTGCGCCGATCCATCGTGCTGATGAGGCCAAGCATTTTCCGCACCGCGATCCGCGCGGCGGCGGCGCCACAGATTGCGAACATGGCCGCGCTCGGGCTGGTGCGGACCAAGCCTGGCATGTCTGCCATGGAGGGCCCGAGCCAGCGCCAGATCGCGTTTCTAGGTCTGCTGGTTTTCATGCTGAGCTTCTTTGGCACGCTTGAGCCAGCGATGACGGTGATTGTCGGCGGTCTTATTCTTGGCCCGCTCTTCCTGCTGCTGGCGACCTTCCGCATTGCCGCCGCGTTCGAGCCTGATGCCGCTGCGCGCCGTGTGCGCCTGCTCGATGATGCGCAGTTGCCGATGTTCAGCGTGCTTGCGCCGCTCTACCGCGAGGTTGCGGTGCTGGATCAGTTGATCA
>JBOFIL010000409.1:0-1834 GCA_051650165.1 Allobosea sp. | reverse complement strand
TATGAGGGCTTCGAGAATCGCTTGCTGGCCATGCATCGCAGCCAGCGCAGCCGCCACATCGGCTTGCGCCATGATCTTGGCCTGGCCCTTGCCGTCATAGCCCATGCGGGTGGTTTTGAGCACGGCAGGCAGGCCGATGCGCGCAATGGCGGCATCAAGGCTGGCACGGTCCGTCACCGCTGCAAACTCTGCTGTCATCGCACCCAGCGAGCGAGCGAGAGATTTTTCCGCCAGCCGGTCCTGCGCCACGGCAAGAGCCCTGGAGCCTGGCCGCACCGGCACATGCGCCTCAAGAAACGCAACGCTCTCGACAGGCACATTCTCGAATTCGAGCGTCACGACATCGACCGCCGCGGCAAAGCCCGCCAGGGCCGCTTCATCGCGGTAGTCAGCGATGGTGTAGGCGGCGCACACATCAAAGGCAGGGCTGTCGTCTTCCGGCGCGAAGATATGGCAGGCAATGCCATAATCAGCCGCCGCCAGCGCAATCATGCGCCCCAGCTGGCCACCGCCGAGAATGCCCAGCCGAGAGCCGGGGCCGAAACGGGCGGGACGTGATCCGACCATGATCTCAATCATCTTTCGGGCGTTCGGCCACGGCGGCCGTCTGCTGCGCGCGCCAGGCTTCCAGCCGTGCTGCAAGGCCTGAGTCGTTCAGCGCCAGCACGGCGGCGGCGATCAGCGCCGCATTGATCGCGCCGGCCTTGCCGATGGCGAGGGTGCCGACGGGAATACCTGCCGGCATCTGGACGATGGAATGCAGACTATCAACGCCCGAGAGGGTCTTTGATTCCACCGGCACACCAAACACCGGCAGGCTGGTCATCGCCGCTGTCATGCCCGGCAGATGTGCCGCACCGCCTGCGCCAGCGATAATGACCTTGAAGCCTTCATCCTTGGCGCCCTTGGCGAAGGCGATCAGCCGGTCCGGGGTGCGATGCGCCGAGACGATGCGCGCATCATGGGCGACGCCCAGTGCATCCAGCGTTTCAGCGGCATGGCGCATCGTTGCCCAATCGGACTGGCTGCCCATGATGATGGCGATGGGGGCCGTGGCAGCCGGAGCTTGCGCCATGTCGCGATCCAACCTCTTGCTTGCGCTGCTGAATGCCTGCGCACGAAGGAAAGCGCGGCAATAACGAGGGCTTCGCCCAAGCGCAACCGGCGCGCGGGTGATTCTGCCGTTTCAGGCGATGATATCGGGCGTGCTCTGGTCTTCGAGGAAGGCGATGCGGTCTTTGAGCCAGAGCTTGCGCTTTTTCAGCCGCTGGACCTGGATCTGGTTGAACGGCCCGCTGGCCTCCAGCGCGGCAATGGCGGCATCGAGGTCGCTGTGCTCTTCGCTGAGCTTGGCGATCTCCAGCTCGAAAGCCTCGATCTCCTCCTCGGTCAGATCGTGCGACATGAACAGCCTTTTGCCTTGCGACTCACACGCCGCAAACACAGGCGGCATCACGAAAAACCATGCGCCAGGGCTTTGCCTTGATGCAACCTTTTTTGCCCGTAACCATGCTTGTTGCACTGCACGACTAGCCCGAGACAGGCGGCTTGCAATGTGACACACTCATGACGTCGACTGTGACCCAAGGAGGATACAGATGTCTCTGCAGATGCGTCTCAAAGAACTCGAACGGAAACACAAGGCTCTCGATGAAGCCATTCACAACGCGATGACCCGCCCTTCGAGTACCGACGCTGATCTGGCCGAAATGAAGCGACGAAAGCTGCAACTGAAGGATGACATCGAGAAGGTTCGCGCAGGCATAGGCAGCAAGACTGTCCATTAAGGGCGCTGATTGCCAACCTGAAGGCTGAAAATGTTCCAGCCGGCCTT
>JBOFIL010000408.1:0-4555 GCA_051650165.1 Allobosea sp. | reverse complement strand
AAGCCTCGAAATTGAGGTCTGTCATCGCCTTGCGTGTGAAAACGGGATAGCCATCAAGCCCACGTTCCTGCGCGCGTTTCACCTCGCTGTCCCAATAAGCCCCTTTCACAAGCCGCACCATGAAGCGCCGGTCATGTTTCGCAGCCAATGCCGCAATCCAGTCGATCACTGCACCGGCGCGCTTCTGATAGGCTTGTATGGCGAGGCCAAAACCATCCCAGCCGTGAAGTGAGGGATCCGCGACCACGGCTGCGATGACATCAAGCGAGAGTTCGAGCCTGTCGCATTCCTCGGCATCGATGGTGAAGTTGAGATCATGCGCTTTTGCCATGCGCGCAAGCGCGACGACGCGCGGCACAAGCTCGTTCAGCACGCGTGCTTCGTTGAGTGCCTCATAGCGTGGGTGCAGCGCCGAGAGCTTGACCGAAATGCCGGGGCGGTCTGGCAGCGGCGCATTGCCGGCGCTCGCGCCAATCGCGGCGATGGCATCGGCATAGGATTGCCAATAGCGCTGCGCATCGGCGGCTGTGCGTGCGCCTTCACCCAGCATATCGAACGAGTATCGGAAAATGCGCCCTTCGGCTGTGCCGGCGCGTTTGAGCGCCTCAGCGATGGTCTGGCCCAGCACAAAATGATTGCCCATTACGCGCATCGCCTGGCGGGTGGCTGTGCGCAGGGTGGGCAGGCCGATGCGCTTGGCGATCTGGCCAATGATGCCTTCAGGCGTCTCGCCCGGCTGGATGATGCGGGCGGACAGGCCCAGAGCCCAGGCTGAAGCCGAGATGAGCCAGGCATCGGACTTCGACTCATGATGGGCAAAATCGCCTTGGCCCAGTTTGTCCTCGATCAGGCGGTCTGCCGTGGCCGAATCCGGTACGCGTAGCAACGCTTCTGCCAGCGCCATCAAGGCCAGCCCCTCGCGGGTGGAGAGCGCATATTCGCGCAGCATTTCCTCAACGCCACCCAGCGCGTTCCCGCCGACGCGGATCGCGCCAATCAGGGTGCGGGCATGGGCTGCGACGCGCTGTTGCGCGGCCTTCTCTTGCGGCAGGCTCAGGAGTAACCGCTCGGCAACCGCCGCGTCATCCTCGGCATAGGGCGCATCGAAGCGCGGCATTGCGGCGGCTGTTGTTGTCATGAGGGGGTCCATCAAGGTCTGGCGTCAACTGCGAAAGGTGCAGCATCCACTGCTTCAGGCCGTGGTTCAATCGCTATAATGACTTGATATGCCGCTATAACCACTGCATATCTTGATTATGGCCGAGATTTCACAAGCACCAGACCGTATTGACCGACGCATCTTGATGGAATTGCAAGGCGATGGCCGCATCAGTGCCGTTGACCTGGCGGAGCGCGTTGGGTTGTCAGCCACAGCCACGAGCGACCGCGTGAAGCGCCTGCAAAAGGAAGGTTTCATCACGGGCTATGCGGCCCGGCTTGATCCGCATCGGCTGGGGTTGGATCTTCTCGTTTTTGTCGAGGTGTATCTCGACAAGACGACGCCTGATGCATTTGCCCGTTTCGCCGAAGCTGTGAGGCGTGCGCCAGAGGTGCTGGAATGCCACATGGTGGCCGGCGGGTTCGATTATCTGGTGAAGACGCGCGTGGCTGACATGGCCGCTTACAGGCGTTTTCTGGGCGAGGTGCTGCTCGCCATGCCGGCGGTGCGCGAAACCCGCACCTATGCCGTGATGGAAGAGGTCAAAAATGATGGCGCCCTGCCGGTGTGACAGGGCGCCATTTCATGGTTGGGCTAGCTTGATGGAGGCTTAATCAGCTGGCTTTGTGTGAGGCTCCTGGCCGCGTGTCTTCCACAGCGAGAAGAGGATGCCCGAGAGGATCATCGCCAACGTCACGCCCAGCGAGATGGCCGGATCAACCTTGCCGACGATCTGGTTCCAGAAGATCTTGCCGCCAATGAACACCAGCACCAGCGCCAGCGCATACTTCAGATACTCGAAGCGGTGCACCATCGCCGACAGCGCAAAATACAGCGCCCTGAGGCCCAGGATCGCCATGATGTTGGCAGTGTAGACCACGAAGGTATCGGTGGTGATGGCGAAGATCGCCGGCACGGAGTCGACCGCGAAGATCAGGTCCGCAATGTTGATGACAACCAGCGCCAGGAAGAGCGGCGTGGCCCACGACACCATCTTGCCCGTGATCGGATCAGGCTTCCTGACAAAGAAATGCTGGTCGTGCAGTTCGTCAGTGACGCGCATGCGCTTCTTCATAAAACGCACGACCGGGTTCTTCGAGACGTCAGGTTCGGCTTCCGGCACGATCAGCATCTTGATGCCGGTGATGATCAGGAATGCGCCGAAGATGTAGAGCACCCAGGAATATTGCTGCACGAGTGCTGCACCAACAGCGATCATGATGCCGCGCAGCACGATGACGGCGAGAATGCCCCAGACCAGCGCGCGATACTGATATTTGCGTGGAATGGCGAAGAAGCCGAAGATCAACGAGATGACAAAGACATTGTCGATCGAGAGCGCTTTCTCGATGAAGAAGCCGGTGAAGAAGGTCACGCCGGCATGGGTGCCATCTTCGGTCGTGAGATTGCCTGTGGAATAGGCCCACCAGATCGCGCAGCCATAGGCGATTGAAATACCAAAATAAAACGCCGAAAGCCAAAGGCTCTCGGTGATGCCCATTTCCTTGTCATCCTTGTGCCAGATGCCAAGGTCAAAGGCGAGAAGGGCGACTACGAGCGTCAGAAAACCTGCCCACATCCAGATGGGCTTATCGAGCCATTCGGCCATAAAAAAGCTGGTCATATCGGAAACATCCTCTGTTTTTCCGTTTGTCACGGTCTGGTTCCGACATCATGCCCCGCCCTTGTCTGCCACTCGTCCGGCATTGGGCGGGTGCACCAGAGGGGCCCGGTCACCAGCCCGCACGAGATGGGAGGCAATTGCGGCAATTCAAGTGAATGACCCTGCTTCTCAAACACCTGATTTTTATGGGGAATAATGATGAAATACAGTTTGTGTCTGCATTGATGCTTGTAAAACGCTTTATCCGATTGCGGCATTGACGCAGGCTCGAATTGAACCATTCTACAATTTGCATACGGCACGCCAATTGCTAGGCGGGCATCACAGTTCACGCCGGCATGAATTGCTGGTTTTCTGCAACCATAATCATGTCTTCAGGGGGCATAATGTCTGTTTCAGTCATTTCATCATTTGTCAGCCGCATGTCGCGCCGCGCGGTTTTGCGCATGGGCGCTGCCGCTGCGCTTGCCGGCATCGGCCTTGCTGTATCTGGCGCCCCTGCCGCCGCACAGACCGCCATCCGTTTCACGCTGGACTGGCGCTTCGAGGGGCCATCGGCGCTGTTTCTGGCGGCGCTTGAGAAGGGCCATTTCAAGGCCGAGGGGCTCGATGTCACCATCGATACCGGCAATGGCTCGCGCGAGGCGATCCCGCGCGTCGCCTCCGCCACCTATGACATGGGCTTTGGCGATGTGAATTCGTTGATCCGCTTCCGCGACGAGAACCCGACTGTCGACGTCAAGGCCGTGATGATGGTCTATGACAAGCCGCCCTTCTCCATTGTGGGCCGCAAGAGCCGCGGCATCACCAATGATGTGAAGAGCCTGGAGGGCAAGAAGTTCGGTGCACCGGCTGCGGATGCGGCCTATGCGCAATGGCCGATTTTCAAGACCGTGAACAAGCTCAATGACGCGGCAATGAAGTTCGAGAATGTCGGCTTCCCGGTGCGCGAGCCGATGCTGGCATCGGGTGAGGTCGATGCCGTGTTCGGCTTTTCCAACTCATCCTACATCAATCTCAAATCGCGTGGTGTGCCGGTCGAGGACATCACGCTGATGCTGATGGCCGATTATGGTGTCGAGCTTTATGGCAATGTCATCATGGTCTCGCCAAAATTTCTCGCTGAGAAGCCGGAGGCGGTGAAGGGCTTCCTGCGTGCGCTCACCAAGAGCATCAAGGATGTGGTGGCCAATCCGGGCGAGGGCGGTGCGTTTGTGATAAAGCGCAACGATGTTGCCAAGCTTGAGGTCGAGACCGAGCGCCTCAAGATGACGCTGGACCAGAATGTCGTCACGCCTTGGGTCAAAGCCAATGGCATTGGCGGCATCGACAAGGATCGCTGGGCGCGCGCGATCGAGCAGATTGGCCTGACCTTCACGTTCAAAGACAAGGCCAAGGCAGGCGATGCCTTCACTGATGCTTTCCTGCCGGCGGCGGCTGACCGCAAGCTCTGAGGCTCTGATCATCCGGCTCCGGCACATCGCCGGAGCTGGCCCTCCTGCTGGAGCGTGGCGTCTTGAGTTATTTTGTTGATGTTCAACACGTCACCCATGTTTATGGCGGGGGTGACGGCTTGCCTGCTGTGGAAGATCTCACTGTCAGGGTTCGGCAAGGCGAGTTTGCCGCCATTGTCGGCCCTTCCGGTTGCGGCAAATCAACGATGATGAAGCTTGCGACCGGCTTGCAGAGGCCAAAGACCGGCACGGTTGAGGTTGATGGCCGGGAGGTGACGGAACCTGTCAAGATCACGGGCATGGCTTTCCAGAACCCCG
>JBOFIL010000407.1:0-6230 GCA_051650165.1 Allobosea sp. | reverse complement strand
TTATGAGAGTGAAAACGTCGAACGGCTTTGTTCAGGCGTGTTCAGGAGGGCCGGTGGCGGGGGGCGGCGGGCAGGGAGCGGCAAGCGCTGCGCCGTTCACGTGCGCAAGGCGCGTCTGTGTGCTTGTCGTGATTGGGCCAGCGAGAGGCTGTGCATCACCATGGCCAACCGCCAGCGGCAAAAGCCGGCAACCAGCAAGGCAGCAATCTTCATGTGCGGAGTTGTCATGCGGGCTCTCGCTTGCGGGCAGAGCAGTTCTGCCGCCATCGGCGCGGGTGAGGCACAGCTCTCCCATTTTTGCAGCAATGCCGGATGTCGCATGGGCCTGATGCAGGCCGCGATGAGCAGTCGCCAAGGCTGGCGCAAATGCAAGCGCGTAGGCGAGGAGAAAGGCCAAAGCCTTCTCGCCAAGGATCCGTATTGTGCCAGCCGTGATCATGCTGGCGACATAGCGCCACGCGGGGGGATTGGCCAGCCTCATACGAGGACACGCGCTCTTGAAAGATGGCAAGAATAGCCTATTTTAAAGTAAGGTTCCTTTAGGTCTGCTGCATGAGTGCCTCCGCGTTAAGCTCCTCTGGATTGACCGCCACCGATCTGCTGAACTCAGCGGGCGGGGTAGGCTTTGTTGTGCCTGATCCACGCACCTATGATCAGGTCTTCAAAACAACCGTGAAACTGGCGCTGGATGATTACGGACCGTTCGATTTCACCCAGCCGTCGAAGATTGGTCCGGATGGCGCAACGGGAGCAGGTGATGCCGCCACATCGCCCACATCAGTGACCGAGGGCAAAATCGGCCCGGGTTAAGAGTCCTTGCCTGAAACTGGCTTCTCATGTCGATATGGCTGCATGTCAGGCTGTGTGTAATCTTGTGATGTGATCCTGGAATAAAAACGAATTCAACGTTGTTGTTGTGTTAAATACATGATGCATTTCATCATGCTCAACATAATTGACTTGACGACATTTTGCTTTTGTCTAATCTAGATTTACGCAGATTTATAGAGCAGTTGCAGTAGGCAGTTTTTCATATTTTAAGTGCCTGTCCCGCTCTCGGCGTCTTTCTGATTTTATCACGCAAATTTCTCATGCGCCCATCGTCTTGGGCTGCTCTTGCGGTTTTCCGGTTTCAGGAATTGCCGATGCTGAACAGCATCCGCGCATCAGCAAGGGGAAGAAGCATGTCTGTTTTGAGTGTCACATCAGGTTCTGGGCTGCTCGGCGGCATCAACGCCACATTGTTTGACTCAATTGCCAGTAGCCCAACAACTCCTTCCGCCACTGATCCGACCGGCGCGACTGCCTTCACTGAACCCGTGACAGGCAGGCAGTATTTGCAATGGACAGGCACCAACAGCACTGCGCTCTCTGCAGATGGTCGCTCGGCGATCCAGTCGGTTTTCGGCTACGACCCGACCTACGGTTCGCCCAGCATTTACGCCTATGGCAACGGTGATGTGCTGCCAAATAACCCGAATGTGCCGGATTGGAATACCAATGTGGGCATTGCCTATCGTGGCTATGCGCCGGGCGTGTATGGCGCGGTTGTCTTCAACTCGCGCATCGGTACCAGCTCACGCCTCACAGCTGATGACATCGGCACGCAGGAAATCACACATTCATTTTTGCTTGATGCGATCGGCCTGCCAGCCAATGAGGCCGTGGGAGATGCCGTAACGTTGGTCAAGAACCCTGATTATATCAATGATATCATACTAATGGCTGGCGTTGACATGCTTGGGGCAAAAGTCACCGGGCAGCCTATTCCCCCGCGATATGGCCTCACTATGGATATTCTAAAGAATGTCTTTGGGCGTGTCGCAGCAGCCGTGAATTTTGGCTCGGGCAATGATCTTCAGCGCGGGACTGCATTGATGCAGCGGTGGATTTCCTCGCTTGTCACACCTGCAGGAGACATTGATCTGCGGCGGCTCAATCTCACCGAGTTCGCCAGCTTCATGAGGAGCCAGTTTAATGTCAGCACCATAGGTGGCGCCAGCTTTGTGGATGGTTTCACCAATACGACCAAGCGAGTTTATACTGACTTCGCCCGCTCGGTCATTCCGCCGGCAATCCAGCGGCCAACCACTTCAAATCCATTCAGTGATACGCCATCGCTTGGGGGAACCCTGGCCTTTTCAGACCCCAACCGTCAAACCATCAACATTGCGGGCACGGCTCAGGCAGACAGCATCTTGATCAGCAATGTCGATGCGACGACGGTGGCTGTGACGCTCAACGGCGTTACAACAAATTATGACGCGTCGAGCCGCTTTCTTGTGGATTTGGGCGAGGGCAATGACAGCCTGGTGGTTGCACAGGGGGTGTCGTCCACTCTTGATCTCACCGTCGATGGAGATGGCGGAAATGATCTCTTCCTGTTCAGGAACAGCGACAGTCGGAACTACCTTGTCGTGGCAGGTGCGGGCGAGGATCTCGTCGTTGGTGCCTATGCCGATAGCACTGATGACTCTCTGGTCATCAACACCGCCTCCCGCTCACTTGTTTCCAATGACATTGCCGCCGCCATTTCGGATCCGCAGAGCGCGCTTTACCAGTCAATCACTGGCGTAGATCTCTCCCGAATCATCATCGCCAGCGCCGAGGCTGACATCACGCCAGCTCAGCGCACTACTCTAGCCGCCGCAACCACACCGCCAGCCGGCCAGGCGCTGCAATGGTCCATCGTGAATGCACAGGGTGCCAGTCTCCTGCGCGGCGTTCAGGCAAGAGGCTACCTTGATGTGTTTGCGCAGAATGTCATCTCGGGCAAAGGCACGCGCGACACTATGCTGTTTGCTACGGCCGATTATGCCGCGACACGGCAGCTTTTTGCGACTGTGCTCACCGCATCGATCACGGATGTTCCCGTGATCAATGCTGCCGGCTCGAATTTCGATGCATTGCCTGCTCCAACCACATTCCAGTTCAACACTGACTGGAGCGCCTATCAGACGCAGCGCAGCTCGATCAGCAAGCCAGTGGCAACTGAGGCTCAGCGGACTGCATTTCGCGCCGCCTATCTCGACAATTATGCTGCGGGCGGCACGCTAACCAGCGCCTACAATGCAGGCAAGACAGCTGCGGAAGCGCTCGACAAGCCGCTTGATTTTGTCAATCCAGTCATCAGTCTAGCGGCCACTGCCAGCACAACTTCGCCTACACGTGTGGCTGACCTCGTGCCTGCCTACACCACAAAGGGAGCGCCAGCTTACACGCTCACTGGCACAGACGCAGCGAAATTCGAGGTTATCGAGGGCAAGCTCTACATCAAGGCCGGGGTAGATCTGTCCACAATCACCACGCCCAAACTGAATGTCACCGTTACAGTCTCGTATCCTGATGCCGCCGTTCCCGTGGCGGCTGCCAGTGCACCTTTCGAAGTCGCCATTCGGCAGGCCTTCCAACCGGGAACGCTCGCCGCGAATGACGACGGCTCCAGCAGCTATATCAACATATCCAGCGTGTTCGAGGATGGCATCCGCATTGGAGGAACGACCTATACCGGCATGTATGTGAACAATAATGGAAATATCACTTTCAACAGCAGTCTTGGAACATTTACCCCTCAGGGCATTAGCAGTGTCACACAGCCTATCATTGCGGCGTTCTGGGCAGATGTTGATACAAGAGGCACTGGCACAGTCTCATGGGCCCCAGGTGCTGTAGCTGACTCCATAACGATTACCTGGACAGGCGTTGGTTACTACAACAGGGCTACTGACAAGCAAAACACCTTTAGCATTACACTTATCGATAAAGGTAACGGCAATTTCGACGTGACGTTTGACTATGATGCAGTCAACTGGACGACGGGGAATGCTTCGAACGGCACATCCGGCCTTGGTGGTACGGTCGCGCGCGCAGGCATTTCGAATGGTATAGGTTCTGTTGTTGAAATTTGGGCCTCAGGCAATCAATCAGCGGTGCTGGGTCTTGAGGAGTTCAATGGCAATGGCATTTTTGATTTCTCTGTCGTGAACGGGGTTATCACCCTCAACACGGTTCAACCGCCTCCTGCCAATAATGATAACGGCAACGACGATGGCGGAGACAATGGCTATGGCGGGGATAATGGCTATTGATCGCCAGCGTTCATCGCCTGTCGTGATAACAGCTGACGGACCATCCGTTTGACCCACTGCCTGCTGGTATCGGAAGTCAGTGGCGGACCGGGAAATATGGTCCGCCAGCGCCAGCTTGCGCGTGCGCTCGTGGCGAGAGGGTTTCGTGTGAGCTTTGCGGCCTGCCGGCTCGATTATGCCGATATGATTGATGTGGCAGGCGATATTTTTCCAGCGCCCTACTGGACGGGCATGGTGGGGTGGCGCTGGCCGAAGCCAGATTATCTTGACGAGATGGATCGTGGCGCGCTGCTCTCCAATCTGGGCCGCATCGGTGCCACCTATCCGCGCGGACTCATCAACCAGCAGCGCGCCTGGGCCGGGCTGATAAATCAGATCAGGCCGGACATCATCATCGGTGATTATGCGCCGGGTGCGATGCTGGCGGGCAAGCTTGCCGGCATTCCCACTGTCGCAATCGGAACATGGCAGACCGTTGGCATTGTGCGCGACGGCATGCTGGTGACAAGCGAAGAGCCATCAGCGCATGAAATGCGGCTGTTTGACGAGATAACCACCGCAACCTTTGCGGCCGCAGAGGCAGTCAAGCGCCCCGTCCCCTCATGCATCGCGACGGCCTATCGCGGCGATCTGCCGCTGCCGGCGGGGCTTTCCCTGCTTGATCCATATGCCGCCATCCGCAACCACGCCATGCTGCCCCCGGAAATGCGTGACAGACCGATGATCAGCGATGGCGGCGGGCATGAGGTGCTTGGCTATCTCAATTTTACCTACAACACATATGAGCCGCTGCTGCATGGGCTGGCGCGCCAGAAGATGGCGCTGGCCCTGGAGGGCATGCAGCCTGCTTTTGCGGAATGGGTCCGGCGCCAGGGCACTGTGGTTCGTGACACAGGTTTCAGCGGTGCTGATCTGGCGGCGCGCGCAAGTCTGTTCATCAACCATGGCGGGCTGGGCTCGGTGCAACTCGGGCTGTTCGCGGGCGTGCCGCAACTCCTGCTGCCCTGTGATGGCGAAAAGCGCACCCATGCGCGCATCCTCCTCAAGCTGGGCGTGGCCCTCAGCATCGAGGCCAAGGATGCAAATACACAGACAATCGCCGAGGCTGTCCACCAAATCCGCGATACGCCAGCGATGGCTCAGCGCGCCCGCGAGTTAGCCCGAAGCCTTGCCACGCTCTACAGCGGCCGGCCTGTCGAAGACATCAGGGCCGAAGCGATCCTCAGCGCCTATGGCAGAGGTCAGCTATAGACCCCGCCATTGGCGACACAGCGATCGACAAATTGCGAATAAGCGCGCGGCAGCCTCATCCTTGAGCCGGGCACGATGCCAGCGGCGCGGCGCACTTGGCGGCGGCAGCTGCGATACACCGCATCCGTCCCTGAAGCGACGCGCTTGCTCCTTGCAGCGGCGCGCGGCTTGTGGGGGCGGGGGTCATATTGCCACTGTCCGCTTGCGCGATCCCAGTAATAGGCCTGCGCCTGAGCCGGCGTTGATGGCAAAATCGACAGCAAGGCGAAGCCTGCGGCCAACCCCATAAACACGGCCCTCATTTTGCTGCGTGCCATCCTCGCCTCCAGTCGAAATATTCACAATTTTTATCTGATGATTTTGCGCCTGAACATGCGCTGAATGGACAGATTTCGCGCTTGACCGCAGCCACAGGTGATGGCCGAGGCCATCAGCCTGGCCATTGAAAACACGGTGATGGCCCTCAGCGCAAAAATACCTGACGCATTCCGCTCATGACAAATCAAAATACCGGTTCATTTTTTGCGGTTGGCGCGGCCTTTCTGCGGCTGACAGCTGCTATAATCGGCGAGAAAAATCCCGGTGTTTTTGCAAAATTTCTCTCTGGTTTTGTAACGATGGTTGCAAACAAGGCCCATAAGTAACAGTTGCAATTAGCAACGAATTTCTAAAAAAATTCTATAATATTCAGTAATTACAGTATGTTATAAACGATATTAAATTGTCATAAAAAATATTGACCTCACACTGCATGCAACGCTTTAACTATGGGCGTCGGCAAAGCGCCACACCGGTTCAGAGCATCCTCATCGCTCATTTTCTCCCCGGAAAAATGGAAACGTTCACAAGGGAGCGCGCGATTTCGCGCGGGTTTTGTCATGGTTGGATCGG
>JBOFIL010000406.1:0-4569 GCA_051650165.1 Allobosea sp. | reverse complement strand
CGCGAATCCGAGCGCGATGACCCACTGGGCCGCCCGCAGCGCAACCGCGATTGGTCTCAGGGCAATGTGCGCGTGCCAGGCGCGAGCGAGAGCGCCACGCAGCGGGCGCGCCGCGTGCTGGAGGAGCTACGCCGCCGCCTTGGCGAGGCGGGCCGCCCGCAGGATGAGATCGACTATCTCGAGCGGCTGTTGCAGCGGAATTGATCCGGGTTAGCTATCCCGGCCGCTGTGGCGCATCGCCGCGCTGGCCTCAGGCGCAAGGGCGCGCTAGATGCGTGACATGACGCTTTCAAACTCACTGGTCACGCTTGCCATTGGCGCAGTCGCGGTTGTGCTGTTGCTCGGCCTCCTCAACATGCTGCGCGGTGGAAATTCCAACACCGCGCAAAAGCTGATGAGGCTGCGCGTGCTGCTGCAATTCATCGCCATTCTTGTCATTCTCGGCGTGGTGTGGTGGCGCTCGAAAGGCGGATGATTTTCCGATAATCCTGCTGCCAATGGCTGCCTTTTCCTGATCCTTCTTTCCGGAGTATCTTCCCCATGGTCGTCCTGAACCGTATCTACACCCGCACCGGCGATGATGGCCGCACCGCACTTGCCACGGGTGAGCGCCGGCTGAAGTTTGATCTGCGTGTCAGCGCCTATGGCACGGTGGACGAGACCAATTCCTGCATTGGCATCGCGCGTCTTTCCTGCCCCGCAGAGGATGCGGATGTGGATGCCATGCTGGGCCGCATCCAGAATGATCTGTTCGATCTGGGTGCCGAGCTTGCCTCCCCCGATGGCGACAAGCCGCTGGCCTGGGAGCCGCTGCGCATCAGCCAGGGGCAGGTGGACCGGCTGGAGAAGGAAATCGACCTGCTCAATGCCGAATTGCCAAGCTTGCGTTCTTTCGTGCTGCCAGGCGGCACGCCCACCGCGACCTATCTGCATCTGGCGCGCACGGTGAGCCGCCGGGCCGAGAGGTTGGTGGTGGAACTGATGCAGGAGCCGGGCGAGCGCGTGGCGGGGCCGGCGCTGAAATACATCAACCGGCTTTCGGATTTCCTGTTCGTCGCCTCGCGCTATCTCAACGCGAAGGCCGCCAGTGCCGGCGGCTCCGGCGATGTGCTATGGGTGCCCGGCCAGAACCGCTGAGTTTCGGCCTGGCGCGCACCGATACCTCAAGGGGGCGAGATGTTTCTGCCGCTGCATGATGGCGTGCCCGTGCGCCATGTGAAGGCACAGTTCGTCACTGTGGGCATGATCGTGCTGTGCGCGCTGATCTTCGCCAGCAGCTTCTTCGGGCTGTGGCGGGCTGATCTGAATGTGGTCGCAGCAGGCTTTGGCATGATACCCTCGGTGCTGTTCGGCACGGCGTCTTTGCCGCAGGAGCTCAGCGCCGCGCCTGCTTTCTTCACGCCGCTGACCAACATCTTCCTGCATGCCAGCGTGCTGCATCTGGTGGGCAATATGCTCTTCCTCTGGGTGTTTGGCGACAATGTCGAGGATGCGATGGGGCATGTGCGCTTTGCGCTTTTTCTGCTCATGTGCGGCGTTGCCGGCTCGCTCGGCCATGCCTGGATGAACCCGGCCTCAGAGAGCCCGCTGATCGGCGCATCGGGGGCTGTATCGGGTGTGATTGCAGCTTATCTCGTGCTGCATCCGCATGTGCGCGTGCTGGGGTTGGTGCTCAAAGCAATCCCTGTGCGTATCCCGGCCTTGTGGGTGCTGGGGGCATGGATCGCGTTGCAGGTGTTTCAGGCCTTCGCCGGGCTTGATGCCAGCGTGGGCTGGTGGGCGCATATCGCCGGGTTTGTCGCAGGCCTGGTACTGACGCCGCTGTTCGTGCGGCCCGGCACGAAACTTCTGGGGCGCGATATATCTGTTGTCGAGTGATGAGCGGGCGGCGCGGCGCTTGTCTTTACGCACATCCGCTTAGGGGGCATGCCGCCGTGCTGTCTTGGAACGTTGACAAGCGCAAATGCCCCTCGCTACGGTCCCGCGCACTTGCTAGAACCACTTGCTGCGCTGCTTCAGCGCGACATGACAGCCATTCATTCCAGTTGGTGCCAGAGCCATGAAAATTCTCGTGCCCGTCAAGCGGGTCGTGGACTACAACGTCAAAATCCGCGTCAAGGCCGATGGGTCGGGCGTTGAGCTTGCCAATGTGAAGATGTCGATGAACCCGTTCGACGAGATTGCCGTCGAAGAGGCCATCCGTCTGAAAGAGCAGGGCAAGGCCAGCGAAATCATCGCGGTCTCCGTCGGCCCGCAGCAGGCGGCGGAAACCATCCGCACGGCGCTCGCCATGGGTGCCGATCGCGGCATTCTGGTCAAGACCGATGCGACAGTCGAGCCGCTGGCGGTGGCCAAGATCCTGAAAAAGCTGGTCGAGCAGGAAAGCCCCGGCCTTGTCATCATGGGCAAGCAGGCCATCGATGATGATTCGAACCAGACCGGCCAGATGTTGGCTGCGCTGACCGGCATGGGCCAGGGCACCTTCGCCTTCAAGCTGGCCGTGGATGGTTCCAGCGTCGATGTCACGCGTGAGGTTGATGGCGGTTTGCAAACCGTGGCGTTGAAATTGCCGGCAGTGGTCACCACCGATTTGCGGCTTAATGAGCCGCGCTATGCCTCGCTGCCCAACATCATGAAGGCCAAGAAGAAGCCGCTGGACGAGACCTCGCCCGAAGCGCTTGGCGTCGATGTTGCCCCGCGCCTCAAGGTGCTGAAAACCGCCGAGCCCAAGGGGCGCTCCGCGGGCGTCAAGGTCGGGTCCGTGGCCGAGCTGGTCGGCAAACTCAAGAACGAAGCCGGAGTGCTGTGATGTCAACGCTGCTGATCGCCGATCACAACAATACGGCCATTTCGGACGCCACGCTGAAGGCCCTCTCCGCCGCCAAGGCGCTGGGCGCTCCTGTGCATGTGCTGGTGGCCGGGCAGGGTTGTAAGGGGGCTGCTGATGCTGCCACCAAGCTTGACGGCGTCGCCAAGGTTCTGCTGGCGGATGGCGCGGCCTATGCGCACCAGCTTGCCGAGCCGATGGCGGCACTGATTGCCAGCCTTGCCGGCGGCTACACCAACCTCGTGGCGGCCTCGACCGCGAATGGCAAGAACATGATGCCGCGCGTCGCGGCCTTGCTCGATGTGATGCAGATTTCAGACATCACGGCGGTCATTTCGCCAGATACATTCGAGCGCCCGGTCTATGCCGGCAACGCGATCCAGACAGTGCAGGCGACCGATGCCAAGAAGGTGATCACGGTGCGCACGGCTTCGTTCCAGCCTGCGGGGCAGGGCGGTTCGGCTTCCGTTGAAAGTGTGGCGGCTGCGGCTGATCCAGCGCTCTCCAGCTTCAAGGGCGAGGAAATCGCCAAATCAGACCGCCCTGAGCTTGGCGCTGCCAAGATCATCATTTCGGGCGGGCGTGCGCTTGGTTCAGCCGAGAATTTCGCAAAGGTGATTGAGCCTGTCGCCAACCGCCTCGGCGCTGCGATTGGCGCGAGCCGCGCGGCTGTGGATGCGGGCTATGCCCCGAATGACTGGCAGGTGGGACAGACCGGCAAGGTTGTCGCGCCGGAGCTTTACATCGCCGCCGGCATATCGGGCGCGATCCAGCACCTGGCCGGCATGAAGGATTCCAAGGTGATCGTCGCGATCAACAAGGATGAGGAAGCGCCGATCTTCCAGGTGGCGGATTATGGCCTTGTGGGCGATCTGTTCGCCATTTTGCCGGAGCTTGACGCCGAGCTTGCCAAGGCTGGCAAATAAGCGGCAGGCAAATAGGCGACACGTCGTTGGATACGCTGGCAGCAGCAGGATCGGGTGAGACATGACTGTAGAGATCAAGACCATCGGTGTGATCGGTGCTGGCCAGATGGGCAATGGCATCGCCCATGTCGCCTCGCTCTCCGGCTTCAACATCGTGCTGCATGATGTCGCCAAGGAGCGCGTGCATGGCGCGCTTGCCACCATCAATGGCAACATGGCGCGCCAGGTCTCGAAGGGCAGCATCTCGGAAGCCGAGAGGCAGGGCGCGCTGGGGCGCATCAGCGCGGGTGAGAACCTTGAATCACTCGGCCAATGCGATCTCGTCATCGAGGCCGCGACAGAGAATGAGGAGGTGAAGCGCAAGATCTTCGCCGCGCTCTGCCCGCATTTGCGCGCCGACGCGATGGTTGCCTCCAACACCTCATCGATCTCGATCACGCGGCTGGCCGCTTCAACGGATCGCCCGGAGCGCTTCATCGGCATACATTTCATGAACCCCGTGCCGGTCATGCAGCTTGTCGAGCTGATCCGCGGCATCGCCACCGAAGACCCGACCTATGAGGCCGCCAAGACCTTCGTGCAGAAGCTTGGCAAGACCGTCTCGGTCTCGGAGGATTTCCCGGCCTTCATCGTCAATCGCATCCTGCTGCCGATGATCAATGAGGCGATCTACACGCTCTATGAGGGCGTCGGCTCGGTCGAGGCCATCGATGTCGCGATGAAGCTTGGTGCCAATCACCCGATGGGGCCGCTGCAACTCGCCGATTTCATCGGGCTCGATACCTGCCTCTCGGTGATGCAGGTGCTGCATGAAGG
>JBOFIL010000405.1:0-4371 GCA_051650165.1 Allobosea sp. | reverse complement strand
AGGCGAACCATGTCTCGATGGCGCCGCCCACAAGCGGACCCCAGTAGAATTCGCCCAGCTTCTCGCCGATGCCGATGATCAACCCGCCGACAATCGCGCCGGGGATTGAGGTGAAGCCGCCCAGAATCAGCACCGGCAGGGCTTTGAGCGCCACCGTCTGCAAGCCAAAGGACACATCCGAGCGCGCCCCCCACATGATGCCGGTGACCAGCGCCACGATGCCGGCGGCGAACCAGACAATGACCCAGATCTGGTTCAGAGAAATGCCGACCGAAAGCGCCGCCTTGTGGCTGTCCGCAACCGCGCGCAGCGCTCGGCCAATGCGGGTATACTGGAAGAAGGTGGCAAGGCCCGCGATCATCACGCCGGCAATGATTGCGGCAGCAATATCGATCTTTTGCAGCGTGACGCGCCCACCCAGGATTTCGAGGTTGATCGCGCCCTTAGGCAGGAACAGCTGCTCGGAAATCATCACCTTCGGGCTGCCGCCAAAGACGGATTCGCCAAAGCCGATCAGGAAGAAGGTGATGCCGAATGTCGCCATGAACAGGATGATGTCCGGCTGGTTCACCAAGGGCCGCAGCACCACCCGCTCGATGGTGGCGGCGAGGGCGAACATCACGCCCAGCGCCAGAACCAGCGCCATGAAGGCCGCCGTCGAGCCGGTGGCGATGCCATACTTCACCAGGATCTCGTAGATGCCGACAAGGCTGAGGCCAGCAAACACCACCATGATGCCCTGCGCGAAATTGAACACGCCGGAGGCCTTGAAAATCAGCACGAAGCCAAGCGCGATCAGCGCATAGAGCACGCCGGCGACGAAGCCCTCCCAGACAGTCTGCGCCAGCAAATCGGGCATGCAGACCATCTGCACGAACGGGTCGGCGAACACCTTGCCGATGATTGTTTCAGGGCGGAAGGAGCACAAGCCGGCCATCAGTGCGCCACTCCGAGATAAGCATCGATCACGCGCTGGTCACGCTTGACCTCATCAGGCGTGCCATCGGCAATCTTGCGGCCATATTCCAGCACCACGACGCGGTCAGACAGGTCCATGACAACGCCCATGTCGTGCTCGATCAGGGCGATGGTGGTGCCGAACTGGTTGTTCACATCGAGGATGAAGCGGCACATGTCCTCTTTCTCTTCGAGGTTCATGCCGGCCATCGGCTCATCGAGCAGGAGCAATTCAGGCTCCATGGCCAGCGCGCGGGCCAGCTCGACGCGCTTTTGCAAGCCATAGGGCAGCTTGCCGACCGGCGTCTTGCGGATCGCCTGGATCTGCAAAAAGTCGATGATGTCCTCGACGACGCGGCGGTGCTCGACCTCCTCGCGCATGGCTGGGCCGAAGCGCAGCGCCTGCCAGAAAATGCCGCGGTTCATCTTCAATGTGCGCCCGGTCATGACATTGTCGAGCGTCGACATGCCCTTGAACAGCGCCACATTCTGGAAAGTGCGGGCAATGCCGCCGGCAGCCGCCTCATGCGGGCGCATTTTCTTGCGCACCACGCCCTTGAAGGTGATGCGCCCCTCCTGCGGATGGTAGAAGCCGTTGATGCAATTGAGCATCGAGGTCTTGCCTGCGCCGTTCGGACCGATGATGGCGCGGATTTCGCCCTTGCGAATATCGAAGGACACATCGGTGATGGCCTTCACCCCGCCAAAGGCCAGCGAGATGTTTTCGACGGCGAGCAGCACATCACCCTTGGCGATGGGGGAGGAGGGCGTGCCATGGAGCATGGGCGCGTTCATGCTGCTTTCCCCATGCTGATGCTGGCCAGGTCGCCGCCCGTGATGGGGAATGTCTTGGCATCGCGCACCT
The DNA here is from genome assembly GCA_051650165.1 of Allobosea sp. Lineage (GTDB taxonomy): Bacteria > Pseudomonadota > Alphaproteobacteria > Rhizobiales > Beijerinckiaceae > Allobosea. The sequence goes on along the minus strand of JBOFIL010000405.1, from coordinate 2,549 downwards.
TGACGCGGGCGGAGATGACGCCCTTGCGGCCATCCTCGAAGGTAACTTCGGTCGAGATGTCGGCCTCGCGGACATCCGAATAGAGCGCGTCCACCAGGGGCTGGTAGCGCTCAGCGATGAAGCCACGCCGCACCTTCTGCGTGCGGGTCAGTTCGCCATCATCGGCGTCGAGTTCCTTGTGCAGGATGAGGAAGCGCTTCACCTGCGCGCCGCCCATGCCGGGCTCTGCGGCGAGCGAGCGGTTCACCTCCTCCACATGCTTTGCCAGCATGTCATAGACCTGAGGGTGGCCGGCCAGCTCCTGATAGGAGGCATAGGTCACGCCATTGCGCTCGGCCCAGTTGCCCACGGCCGTGAGATCGATGTTGAGGAAGCATGCGACATGGTCATGGCCCTGACCATAGGCGACTACTTCCTTGATGTTGGGGTAGAATTTCAGCTTGTTCTCGACATATTTGGGCGGAAACAGCGAGCCATCGCTCAATTTTCCCACATCCTTGGCGCGGTCGATGATGCGCAGATGCCCGCTCTTGTCGAAGAAGCCCGCGTCGCCCGAATGGACGAAGCCATCAGCGGTCATGGTCTCGGCGGTCTTGGCCGGATCCTTGTAGTATCCGGTAAAGATCGAGGGTGAGCGATACAGCACCTCGCCTGACTCGGCGATCTTGACCTCGACCTGCGGCGCGGGCTTGCCGACCGTATCGGCCTTGATCTCGCCATTGGGCTGCATGGTGATGTAAACGCCAGCTTCGGTCTGGCCGTAGAGCTGCTTGAGGTTGATGCCGAGCGAGCGGAAAAAGCGGAAGATTTCCGGGCCGATGGCCTCGCCGGCGGTGTATCCCACCTTGATGCGCGACAGGCCGAAGCGGTTCTTCAACGGGCTGTAGACGAGCGCCTCGCCAACGCCATAGATCAGCCTGTCCAGGATGGGCACGCTCTCGCCATTGAGGATCTGCTCGCCGCATTTGTTGGCATGGGCAATGAAGAAATCGAACATCTTGCGCTTGAACCAGCCGGCATCCTCCATGCGCACCATGGTCAGTGTCAGCATGGTCTCGAACACGCGGGGCGGGGCGAATGCATAGGTGGTGCCGATTTCGCGCCGGTCATCCGTCACCGTTTCGGGGCTTTCGGGGCAATTGACACAAAAGCCGGTCAAGAGCGCCTGCGCATAGGAGAAGATATGGTCACCGACCCAGGCGATGGGCAGATAGGCGATGATCTCATCATCGGCGTTGAGATTATCGAAGGACGAGCCAATCTCTGCCGCGCAGATGGTGGCATTATGCGTCAGCATCACCCCCTTGGGCCGGCCCGTCGTACCGGAGGTGTAGAGGATGATGGCGAGATCTTCGCCCTTGCCGCTGGCCAGATCAGCTTCCAAGCTCGCATCTGCGCCAGCTTCCGCCAGCAGTGCCTTGCCGGCAGCAATGACATTGTCCAGCGCATGCAGCGTGGTGTGGTCATAATCGCGCAGGCCACGCGGTTCATCATAGAACATGTGGCGCAGCGTCGGCACCTGATCAGCGACGGACAACACCTTGTCGACCTGCTCCTGATCCTGCACCACGGCAAAAGCCGTCTCGCAATGATTCAGCACATAGGCCATCTCATCCGCGACCGAGTCCGAATAGACCGGCACCGGCACCGCACCCAGCCACTGCGCGGCCATCATGGTCCAGTAGAGGCGCGGGCGGTTGTAGCCGATGATGGCGACACTCTCGCCGCGCTTCAGCCCCAGGGTTTTCAGGCCCTGCGTCAGGCCGCGCACCTCGGTCAGAACCTCAGCCCAGCTCCAGCTCTGCCATATGCCCAGATCCTTGTGGCGATAGGCAGTGCGTCCGGCCCGCTCGCGCGCATTGCGCACAAGCAACTTCGGAAACGTATCCGGCATGCGTGCATTCATAGACGCGTCGATAGCGACGTCGTGACCCACTCTGTTCATCCTCCCTGACACTCACCGAGTGCCATGCCGGCCTTGCCCTTGTGTCAGGACATTCGCCAGCCACGCCAACATGCTGTGGACTGCCCCCACGTAGCAAGGCCAGCCTTGTGGCAATCGTCTTGGCAATTGGTCTGGTATTCCAGACTCTGCATCGCCAAGGCAAACTGCTTGCAGATGAAACTAATTGGGATTTGGCCGGGGGCAAGAGCGGATTTTAGGCAAAGCAGATTTTAGGTGGGCAATATCTCAGCCCTCAAGCACAATGGCCGAAATCAGCCGGCCATAATCCGCCTCATTGCGATGGGTGGCGCGCCGATAGCTGTAGAAACGTGCCTCATCCGAATAGGTGCAGAGCGAGACGTCCGTGAAGCTCCCGATGCCGGCCGCCTCCGCCCGCGCGGCGATGAAACTTGGCAAATCGAAATAGGCCCGGTCCGGGTCATCGGAAGGGTTGAAGAAGGCCTCGTTGGCTTCGTCATCGGCAATGAACCGCTCGAAAAACTCAGGGCCCACCTCATAGGCACCCGCGCCAATCGTCGGCCCCAGCACCGCGACAATATTCTCACGGCTTGCGCCAAGGCCTTCCATGGCCTGCACCGTTGCC
>JBOFIL010000404.1:0-2153 GCA_051650165.1 Allobosea sp. | reverse complement strand
AACAGATCATCCTCGGCAAGCCGCCCGGCATATTGGGCGTGGCGGCGATCAACCACATAGGTCAACGCCTCAAGCGGCGCTTGCCCATCCGGGCGGATACTGACGCGCCGCTCAAGATAGACACTCGTGACCTGTTCGCGCGCCCTGAGATAGGCGACGGTTTCATCGGCATGGCGCGCCGCAACCCGGAATGCGACGCCGCGGCAAGCTCCGCCACGATCCAGGCCAAGGACCAATCCGGGCCTTTCCGGTGTACCGCGATGCACATGAGAATAGACGCACAAGGCCCGGTGATAGCCAGTCACCGTCGCAATCAGCCGTTCCTGATATGGGAATCCGGGATTCCACATCAACGACCCATAACCAAACACCCACAGATCGCCCTCAGGCAAGGTTGCGGCATCAGATGCGAGCTGCACTGTCCCGGTCTTGGGCACGGTCGATATCATCCTTTGTCTGGCAACGATGCTCCGGGCGGGCTATCAAGCCTGAACTGAACAATCAATCCGGAGATCATCATGCCCGCTGCCATGCCCGGAGAGCGCAGCCGCTTCTGGCTCTATGCTCCTTATGCGGTGGTGCTTCTGCTTCTCGTCGGTTGGGCAGGTTTCTGGTTCATGGTCAAAGGCCGCGTCGCAGCCGGTGTTGATGCCTGGATGGTGCGCGAGGCAGAGGCGGGGCGCGATTGGAGCTGCGCGCGGCGCAGCATTGCCGGCTTTCCCTTTCGCATCGAGGTGAAGTGCGACGAGGTGAAGCTCATCCGAAGGAATGACCCCTCTGCCCCCGAAATGTCACTCGGTCGGCTGCTTGTCGTGGCGCAGGTCTATGATCCTCGCCACATCATAGCTGAATCACCGGGTCCGCTTGCAGGTGTGTGGGCAGATGGCCGCAAGGCAGAGGTGAGCTGGGAGAAGGCGCAATTGAGCCTGCGCTCATCCAGGAATGGCTTCGAGCGTGCCTCGCTGGTGGCTGAAAAACCTGTACTTGCAACAAGCGGCTTCGACGCAGAGCCCCTCCGCGCGGCCCGAAGTGAGGCTCATCTGCGCCCCGCTCCTTCGCGTGCCGCTGATCATGCCTATGAGTTGTCTCTGGATGTGACCGGCCTTGCGTCAGCCATGCTCGATCAGCTGTCAGGAACACCAGGCCCAACCAACATCAAGCTGAGCGCGACAGCCACCCGTGCTGGTGCATTGGTTGGCGGGCTCACGCCGGCGACCATCGAAGCCTGGCGCGTTGCTGGCGGCGTGGTCGAACTGCAGCGCTTTGGCATGATGAAGGGCCGCGCTGTCCTGGAAGGCTCTGGATGGGTGGGGCTGGATGAGCTGCGGCGGGTAAGGGGCAAAATTGACGCCAGTCAATCCGGCATAGATCAGATTGGGGGCATGCGCTTAGGCGGATTGCTCGATGCCGGGGCGTTGTTTGCAGGCCGGCCCGCCGTCACCACCGAGGGAGGGCGCAATCTCAAGCCCCTGCCGCCAGTGGAGGCGCGTGATGGACGGATCTATCTTGGGCCGCTGAGGATGCCAGGGCCGCCGCTGCGGCCAGTCTACTAACGGCCGCCGCTGCGGCCAATCTTCTAACGACCCGCCGCTGCGGCTTGCATTGTGTAGATGGCCTGAAGTCGCTTTTCACACCGAGAAACGCTAGCCCTTCAGCTTTTCTGTTTCGGCTTTTTCCTGGCCCATCGCCACCACGCCGCGGCGGATCGTGCGCGTGCGTGTGAAGAACTCATGCAGGAATTCGCCATCGCCCCAGCGGATGGCGCGCGCCAGCTGCGCCAGATCCTCATTGAAGCGCGAGAGCATTTCCAGCACGGCGTCCTTGTTGTGCAAGAAGACGTCGCGCCACATGGTCGGATCTGACGCCGCGATGCGCGTGAAATCACGAAAGCCGCCAGCCGAAAACTTGATGGCCTCGGATTCTGTCACAGCCTCGAGATCCGCCACTGTTCCAACGATATTGTAGGCGATCAGATGCGGCAGATGGCTGGTGATGGCGAGCACAAGGTCATGGTGCTCAGGCGTCATGGTTTCGACCACCGCGCCCATCGCCTCCCAGAACGCGCCAAGCCTGGCAACCGCGTCAGCATCTGTGCCGGGTGGCGGCGTAAGAATGCACCAGCGCTTGTAGAACAGGCTGGCAAAGCCGGCATC
>JBOFIL010000403.1:0-5502 GCA_051650165.1 Allobosea sp. | reverse complement strand
GAGATCGCGGCTTCTGGGACAACACCAAGGTCTACCGTGTGCCTGATGGCCATTATTTCATGATGGGCGACAACCGCGATAATTCCACGGATTCGCGCGATGACCAGAGCGTCGGCCCGGTGCCGCTGGAGAATTTTGTTGGCCGCGCCGAGATCATCTTCTTCTCGATCGATGAGGGCGCATCGGCCTGGCGGCTGTGGGAATGGCCATGGACGGTGCGCTGGTCGCGTCTGTTCAATCCGATCAAGTGATGTCTGCCGCAAACCGCAAGCCGGACATAAATGCGCTGCAGGCGAGGCTTGGCCACAGCTTCGCCAACCTGGCTTTGCTGGAGGAAGCGCTCACCCATGTCAGCGCCAATCCTGCAGACACGTTGCGCCGGCTCAACTACCAGCGGCTTGAGTTCCTGGGGGATCGCGTGCTCGGGCTTTGCGTCGCCGAGATGCTCTATCTGGCCTTCCCGGATGCAGAGGAGGGCGCGTTATCGCGAAGGCTCGCTGATCTGGTACGCAAGGAAGCCTGCGCCGAGGTCGCTGCGCTCTGGCAGCTTGGGCCACATCTCAAGCTTGGCGCTGGTGAGGCGCATTCCGGCGCGCGCAAGAACAAGGCGATCCTGGGTGATGCTTGCGAGGCAGTGATTGGCGCCGTGTTTCTCGATGGTGGCTTTCAGGCCGCCTATCGTCTGGTCGAGCAGGCTTTCGGGCCCCGGATGCGCGCGGCTTCCCAGCCGATGCGTGATGCCAAGACCGCGCTTCAGGAATGGGCGCAAGGCCTGGGCGCACCGCCGCCATCATACACCGAGAAGGGGCGCAGCGGGCCCGACCATGCGCCGCGCTTCATCATCGCTGTCACGGTCAATGGCCATCCGCCGGCAGATGGCGAGGGCAAGGCCAAGCGCAGCGCCGAACAGGCGGCGGCGGAGGAATTCTTGCGCCGCGAGGGGCTATGGGAGAGCGTGATGGGAACAGGAGCCTCGACATGAGCGAGCTGAATAACGACACCGCCACCGGGCCAACGCGTTGCGGCTTTGTGGCGCTGATCGGCGCGCCCAATGCCGGCAAATCGACGCTGTTGAACCAGCTGGTTGGCACCAAGGTCTCCATTGTCTCGCGCAAGGTGCAGACCACGCGCGCGCTGATGCGCGGCATCGCCATCTCGCAGAATGCTCAGATCATCCTGGTCGATACGCCGGGCATTTTCACGCCCAAGAAGCGGCTGGACCGGGCCATGGTCGATGCTGCCTGGAATGGCGCCGGGGATGCCGATGTCACGGCGCTCTTGATCGACGCGCGCAAGGGGCTGGACGCCGACAATATGGCGCTAATGGAGGCCCTCAAGGATGCGCGTGGCAAGGGGCGACGCAAGCTCCTGATCCTCAACAAGATCGATCTGCTGCTGCGCGAAAAGCTGCTGGCGCTCGCGAGCGCCTGCAATGACGCCTTCCCCTTCGATGACACCTACATGATTTCAGCCGAGAGCGGCAATGGCTGCCCGTATTTGCTGAACGCGCTTGGGAGCCTGATGCCTGAAGGGCCATGGCTCTATCCGGAAGATCAGGTTTCAGATGCGCCGCTGCGGCATCTGGCTGCGGAGATCACCCGCGAGAAGCTGTTCGAGCGCTTGCACGACGAGATCCCCTACGAGTCCACCGTCGAGACCGAACAGTGGCAGGAGCGGAAAGATGGCTCGGTGCGTATCGAGCAGACCATTTTCGTCGCCCGCGAGAGCCAGCGAAAAATCGCGCTTGGCCATAATGGCCAGACCATCAAGGCCATTGGCCAGGCCGCGCGCCGCGACATTGCCGAGGCGGCAGATAAACCCGTGCATCTTTTCCTCTTCGTGAAGGTGCGTGAGAACTGGGCCGATGACCCCGAGCGCTACCGCAGCATGGGGCTGGACTTTCCGAAGGGGTGAGGGGGCTACGCTCACCGAGAGGTGAGGTGACGCCCAATGCAGAAAGCGCCATGCTGCGCGCATGTTCCGTCGACTTTTCATCATCGGCCTATGCCTCTGGGCAGTCCTCGCCTCTCTGGCTGCCACCGCCCAACCCTCCGGCCCATGCGGGTCTGAAGCACCCTGCGAGGTCAAGGGCGGATTTTATCATGCCTATTTGCCAGCAGGCTGGGATGGCCGGCCATCGCTGAAAGCCGTGATGTTTTTCCATGGCTGGCGCGAGGAGGCGAAGAATGTGCTGGCTGACCCCGCCATGCGTGATTTTGCCGATCGGCGCGATGTGATCCTGATTTTGCCACAGGGCGAGGGGCTGACATGGTCGTTCCCCGGCTCTCCCGGCAAGCACCGCGATGAGGTCGCCTTCGTCGAGGCTGTGCTGGATGATGTGGCAAAACGCCTGCCGGTGGATACTGCGCGCATTTATGCCGCCGGTTTTAGTCAGGGAGGCTCGATGGTGTGGAACCTCGCCTGCCATGCACCCTTGCGCTTTGCCGGGTTCATGCCTGTGGCTGGCGGTTTCTGGGAGCCATTGCCCGAGGCATGTGCGCCCGGCCCGCGCCGCATCTTCCACACCCACGGCATCCATGATTCCACTGTGCCGATGACCGGGCGATATTTACGCGGCGGGCTCTACAGGCAGGGCGACATTCGCCGGGGCTGGCAAACGCTGATGATGGCTGCGGCGTGCCAGCCAGGCATTGCGAGCTTTCGCCGCGAGGATCGCTTTGCCTGCGAGCACATGAAGGGCTGCGCCTCGCCCGCCGCGATGGAGCTTTGTCTCTTTGAAGGAGGCCACATGATGGAGCCGGCGTTCCTTGATCTTGGCCTGAGCTGGATGGAAGCTGAGGGCGGCTGAGATCATCCGCGTCAGCCAGCCCTTGCCTCGCACCCGAATCTGCCGCAGCCCTAGGGCATGGAATGGACGGATGAGGGCATCATTCTCGGCACGCGCCGACATGGCGAGACAAGCGCCGTGGCTGAGGTGATGACGCGTGCGCATGGCCGGCATCTGGGACTTGTGCGGGGAGGGCGCAGCCCAAGGCTTGCGCCATTGCTCCAGCCGGGCAATGCTGTGCAGCTCACATGGCGCGCTCGTCTCGATGAGCATCTGGGCAATTATGCCATTGAGGCGACCGAGCTGCATGCCGCGCGTTTCATGGAAAACCGTGCCGCCATTTTCGCGCTGACGCATCTGGCCGGCCTGGTGCGTCTGTTGCCGGAGCGGGATGTGCATGAAGGGGTCTACGAGGCGCTATGTGTCATCATGCGTCATCTGGATGAGACGGCACTCGCCGGGCCGCTGACAGTGCGCTTCGAGGTGGCGATGCTGGGCGAGCTTGGCTTCGGGCTGGACCTCACAAGCTGCGCGGCCACCGGCAACGAGGCTGATCTCACCCATGTCTCACCCAAGACCGGGCGCGCGGTCAGCCGCGTCGCAGCCATGCCATGGGCTGACCGGCTGATGCAGCTGCCGGCCTTTCTCACGCGTGATGATATTGCGCATGTGCCGCGTGATGAGCTTTTGCAGGGCTTTGCGATGACCGGCTTTTTCCTGCGCCGGCATGTCTATGAGCCGCGCGGTTTGGGCGAGCCTGAAGCGCGCGGTGCTTTCGTCGCGGCGCTGGAGCGGCAGGCAGAGAGGCTCGCGGCAAGCGCCGGCGGCTAGTTGCCCATCAGCCGTGTCGAGAGTGTGAGCCCGAAGTCCAGCCTGTTGCGCTGGCTGGGTGCAAGCGGCGCTGCGCTGCCCTGAATGGGCTGCACGAGGCTGTAATTGGCGGAGAGCGAAGCCTTGAGATTGGGGCTCAGCGCGCGTTCGAGCTGAAACGCCGCTCCTGCTGAGGTGATCACAGGGGCATTGCCTGTCTGTGCCGCAAGGCCGAACCGCTGATATTCGCCAAAGGAAAGCGTCGGCCCGAAATTGAGCGAAATGCCGTCTGCAAGGCCAAAACGGCGCATCGCACGGATGTCAAAGCCTTGTGCCGCGCCTGTGCCGCCAATGCCGGTGGTCACGGCCAACCGGCCCCATTCCTCGCCATCCTCAAGATAGTTCAAGAATGCGCCGCCGCGCCCGCGCGTGAATGAATCTGTGACGCGGCTGTTGCGCGAAGCAGGCTCAAAAATATTATTGCCAACCGATGGCCCAAGCCCGAAGGCGCTGCCCTTGATCGCATCCAGCCTGCCATCGAGCGGGCGCAAGGCGAAGGTCTCGCTGCCGACAGACGCATAGGGCAGGATGCGGAAACGATCATTGGCCGGCATTGTGCGCGGGGCTGAAAGGTTCAGCCCGCCCGCGCTATCGAAGAAGAAGCCTGACTCGGCCTGCGTCGCCGATTTCACCTCGAACGCATGCGCAGGCGCTGCCCCGGAAGAGGCAAGAACCGCAACAACGCAACAGGCTTTCAAGGCTCTGGCTATCAACGCCGGGAACATCCCTGGATTTGAAACGGGTGTGATTTGAAACGGGTGTGCACACGCTGACCAAAATGGGCAGACGTCCGCACGCTCTCTAGCCCCCCTGAATGTGGCAGAAAAGTGGATGCCCATACGTCAGATGTCGTCATTTTACACAGATCGTTAACGCTAACGCGGCGCGGCGCGCGGGCTTCGCTTATGATCGGCGCTGCGATTCGGGCGGCGTTGCTCCAGTCGTGTTTTGATCGGAGCAATACGCATGGGCAAGCCAGTCGATCCGCCGGAGCCATCCGATGAGGTCGAACGCATCGAGCTGAAGACCGCGCTGGAAGAGCGCTATCTCGCCTATGCGCTCTCCACCATCATGCACCGGGCGCTGCCGGATGCACGCGACGGCCTGAAGCCGGTGCATCGCCGGCTGATGCACGCCATGCGGCTGCTCAAGCTTGATCCTGGACAAGCCTACAAGAAATGCGCCCGCATCGTCGGCGATGTCATCGGCAAGTTCCACCCGCATGGCGATCAGGCGGTCTATGATGCGCTGGTGCGTCTCGCGCAGGATTTTGCGCAGCGCTATCCGCTGATTGATGGGCAGGGCAATTTCGGCAATATCGACGGCGATAACGCCGCCGCCTACCGCTACACCGAGGCCCGCCTCACCGAAGTTGCGCGGTTGCTGCTCGATGGCATTGATGATGATGCGGTGGATTTTCGCGAGACCTATAACGGTGAGGACCGCGAGCCGATTGTGCTCCCCGCCGCCTTTCCGAACCTGCTCGCCAATGGCTCGACAGGCATCGCGGTCGGCATGGCGACATCCATCCCGCCGCACAATGCCGCCGAGCTATGCGATGCAGCGCTCTATCTCATCAAGGAGCCGGGCGCGACCTCCGAGCAACTGTGCAACTTCGTGCAGGGTCCGGATTTCCCCACTGGCGGCGTCATCATCGAGCCGCGCGCCAACATCATCGAGGCCTATCGCACAGGCAAGGGCGGCTTCCGCACCCGTGCACGCTGGGCCAAGGAGGAGAATGGCCGCGGGTTATGGAATGTCGTGATCACGGAAATTCCGTGGCTCGTGCCCAAGGCGCGGCTGATCGAGAAGATCGCGGAACTCCTGCAGGACAAGAAACTGCC
>JBOFIL010000402.1:0-3108 GCA_051650165.1 Allobosea sp. | reverse complement strand
CGCGTCCGGGCTGCTCTCGAAGCGCCCGCCCCACATCTTGTTGCTCACCACTTGCTCTCCTGATCCAATCAGCGCCTCATAGTGCAAGTCGTGATCTTGAGGAACCCGTTGGCGATACACTCGATTGTGAAAGCACCCGCCTTGCGCAAACCCCGCATCGACGCCAGATCATGGCCATGATGAAGATGCGGGCCTCACTGCTGTTTGCTGCCGCCAGCCTCATTCTGGCGGGGGCGGGCGTCTATGCCCTGGTGGGGCCAAGCACGGCGACCAATGCCGGCCAGTGCCGCGCTGCGGCGGCAACGGCCTCGAAGCTCAAGCCCTTGGCCAAGGGCGAGGTTGCGGCCTTTCAGGTGGCGGCAAGCCCCAAGCCATTGCCGGAGCTGACCTTCGCACGGCCCAATGGCGAAGCGGGCGGGCTGGCTGACTTCAAGGGCCGCGTGGTGCTCCTCAACCTCTGGGCGACATGGTGCGCGCCATGCCGCAAGGAGATGCCTGCGCTCGACAATTTGCAGGGCCAGTTGGGCAATGAGCGCTTCGAGGTGGTGGCGGTCAATATCGACACGCGCAATCTGGAGCGTCCGCGCCAGTGGCTCACTGAGAATGGCATCACCCGCCTCGCCTATTACGCGGACCCGAAAACCGCGACCTTCCAGACATTACGTCAAGTCGGCAAGGCCATCGGCATGCCAACGACATTACTCATCGACGCTGAAGGCTGCGAGCTTGGCGTGTTGCATGGTGCAGCCCACTGGGACAGCGAGGACGCCAAGGCGCTGATCCGGGCCGCTTTGGAGAAGTAAACTCCTGTCACCCTCTACACGCCAAAGGCGTGAGCGGGAGTCCATGGCGAATGTGCATGAAGAGTGGGTTCCCACCCGCCTGCGGCGTCGGGAATGACAAGGGTCAAAACCAGGGCGTGAGCCGCCCGGTGCGGGCCATGTAGGCGCGGTATTCCTCGCCGAAGGTCTGCACCATCATCTCTTCTTCGGGGCCGACCCGCAGCAGATACAACGCGCCAAAACCGATGATGCCGGAGAAGCCCGCCACCCAGTTCGGCAGCAGGCAGGCCTGCGCCAGCGCCATCAGCCAGAACGCCGTATACATCGGGTGGCGGATGCGCGCGTAAACCCCCTCGGTGATCAGCTTATGCCCCTCGCGCATTTGCAGGCTCACAGACCAGTTGCGCCCCAGCGCCTTGTGCGTGAGGTGAAACATCAGCAGCGCTGCCACAGCCAGCGCCAGCCCAAGCCAGCCAAGCGCCGGCACGAAAGCTCGTCTGCCAATGCTTGGCTCGCCTAACAGGGCACCAGCCAGCAAATAGGCAATCGGCACAAGGGCAAGGCCCGTCAGCGAGATTGTCAGCCGCAGCTTCTCGCGCACATCCATCACATCGCGCGCCACACGGGTCTTGCGCGAGCGCCGGTCATGCGGAATGCGCAAACCGAACCAGCCTGCGCCGAGCAGCAGCCAGATGATCTTGGAAAGGGCAATGGTCATATGCGGCAAATCCCTTCAGGCGGCGGCTTTCTTGCGTCGGCTTTCAAGCGGCTCGCGATAGATGCAGCTTTCCGGCCTGCGTCAAGCCGCCATCCTCACCCAGCCAGCCAAGCGGGCCATCCTTTTCCAGGGCAAGCGCCTCCATCGGAAACGGCCCGCAGATCATCACGAAATAATCATAGGCCGCGCGCCGGTCATTGCCGGAAATGAACTGGCAATGCAGCCGGAAGAAATTGCGCTCCATGCGCCGGTAGTACTCCGGCTCCAGCATCGGGCGAAACTTGACCACGCGCGTCATCGCTGGCCGGCCCGGCAGCTTCAGCGCCGCCATCGGCTCCACCTTGTAGAAATTCATCACATCATTCAGCGCATGGAACTCGCACCAGATGACGCGCGGGCTGGCCGCAATCGCCACAAGATCATGGCGAATGGCCTGTGCGCTGTTGTGGAACGCCATTTTGAGAATGGACGAACCGACCGAGGCGAAGCGGATCGGCGCGCCCTCCGGCGCAAGCTCAGTGATTCGCCGGATCAGCCGCGCGGCGTGAACCGCGCCAAGACTATGGCCGACAATCAGCAATTCCGCATCATCACCGGCATCGACCAGCTCCTGCGCCAGCGCATCGATCCGCGCCGCAATCACCTTGTCACCGCGCCGGATCAGCAGGCTGGCATAGATCCAATCATCAACGAGATGATCGAGATACAGCCGGTTTCCCGGCCAATGCAGCAAGGCAGAAAGCAGCGCCGCCGCGACCAGCCAGCCTTCCCCCACGCCGACGCCCGCAAACGAGGCCAGCCACTTGCCAGCAAATGCCGCCAGAGTGGCAAGCAGCATCAACATCACGAAAGGATAGAGGAAAAATCCTGCATAGCGCCAGCCAAAGCGCAGATAGCGCCACAAGGCGCCGTTGATCACGAAATCAGCGAAGCTCCACAGGCCAAGAGGCAGCCTTGTGAGCCAGCTTCGTTTGCGATCAGCTTCAATCACATCATCCCAGCGCAGCGTGATGTGCTCGACTTCGCTGGCCCAATCCGGCCCCCGCGTGTCGATCCGCCAGCGGATTTCCGCATCCGTCACGGTCGGCGCAGTGACCTCGCAGGCCACGCCCCAGGTCGAGACGAAGCGCCGGGATTCGCGCGCAAAGCGCTTGTGCGTTGCCCCCGGCCCCATCGGGTCATAGCCGCCAATATGCACGACACGGCGTTTGACGACATCGCCCGTGATGGCCCTGTGCTTGACGGTTTGGCTGGACACGGGGGCTAAGGCTCGCTTGTCACGGAAAGGGGTGGCTGGAAAAGTGCCGGCTTTGAGTGTGCTATTGAAACAGCAACGCCGCCATCGCAATGGCGGCGTGGTTCGTCAAGATATACGTGACGAGATGCCAGACGACCCCGCAATCAGCGGTAGATGTCGCTCGCCGGCGCAGCAGCAGTGGCCTGCTCCACCATGATGTTGCGACCACCATTGAGGGACTTGATGCCGTTGACGAAATTCTCTGGAAATTCCAGATGCCCCGGCGCCGAGAAACCCATGAAGCCGGCAATGCTCGCCACGAATGAGCTGCAATTGTACAGCGCAGCATGCCACATCGGCGAGCTTTTCTG
>JBOFIL010000401.1:0-1947 GCA_051650165.1 Allobosea sp. | reverse complement strand
GCCGTGGCATGACCTTCGTCAATTTCGGCTTCATTGCGGGCGCGGCTGCCGTGCAGTTCATTTCAGGGCGTTTTATCCAACGCGCGCTGGATGCCGGCCAGCCAGCAAGCGAAACCTATCAAGCCTTGCATATGGGCTTTGCCATCACGCTGTTTCTGGCGCTGGCGATCTATCTTTTCACGCCAAGAAAGCCTGCTTAAGCATCAAGCCGCGCCAATCAGGCCTCGTTTGGGGCCTTCAGCTCCAGCGCCAGCGCGTGCACACGCTCATTGAGTTCATCTTTGAGCGCGGCATTGACCAGGCGATGGCGATCAATGCGCGAAAGCCCGGCAAAGCGCGCGCTGACGAGGCGAACACGGAAGTGGGTTTCCCCACCCTCGCGCCAGCCGCCATGGCCCTGATGCTGATGTGATTCGTCGAGCACATCGAGGTGAAGCGGCGCAAAGCCATCATTGAGCTTGTGTGTGATGCGGTGATGATAGGTGTTCATGCGGGTTTATCGTCACTATCAGCGGGATTCGACAGCCATATCATATCAGCACTTGTCGAAAGCCGCTGCCCCCCCATAATCACACCAGATGAAGTTCAATTCCCGCCTCTTCGACAAGATCCGCATTTCCTCCGATGAGCCGGCCACCAAGGCCGCTCCCGAGCAGCGGCTTTGTGACCATAAGGGTTGTTTGCGCGCTGGAGAGTTTCGCGCCCCCAAAGGCCGCGACCGCGAGGGCGAGTTCTTCCTGTTCTGCTTCGAGCATGTGAAGGAATACAACGCGCGCTACAATTATTTCAACGGCATGAGCGATGATGCCGTTGCCTCCTATCAGAAGGAGGCAATCATCGGCCATCGTCCAACATGGAAGCTGGGCGTCAACGGGCAAGCAGCCCGCACCGGCGGCAAGCGAACGGCAGACGCCGCAGAGCGCATCGCTGATCCGTTCAATCTGTTTGGGTCGCAGGCCCGCGCCGAGCAGAAGCAGCGCGAGGCCGAGCGTGCCATCGGCAATGCCGAGCGGGCAGCGCTCTCCAAGCTCGATCTGGAGCCCGCCGCCGAGAAGGCGCTGGTGAAATCGCGCTACAAGGAGCTGGTGAAGCGCCTGCATCCGGACGCCAATGGCGGCGATCGCTCGCGCGAGGAGCGCCTGCAGGAGATCATCAAGGCCTATAACTATCTGAAGAGTGTTGGCCGTGCGTAAGGGCTTGATCAGCCCGGCGCGCATGTTGCCCCGGCGCTTCGGCGAATTGCCGCCTGCGCGCTTTCCATCTATTGGAAGCGCGACATATTCAGCATCAGGGATTTCACGCGTCGCAAGATGTGCGATCCCTTGTTGCCCATGACCGGAGAAAGACTGATGGCTGCGACACCTGAAACCAAGCCGGGATTGCCAGACATGATGGTGTCTGTGCGACAGCTGTTCGGCATTGACACCGACATGCAGGTGCCGGCCTTCACGCAGGGTGAGGCGCATGTGCCGGAGCTGGACCCGGATTACCTGTTTGACCGCGACACCACGCTCGCCATTCTTGCAGGCTTCGCGCACAACCGCCGCGTGATGATTTCGGGCTATCACGGCACCGGCAAATCCACCCATATCGAGCAGGTGGCGGCACGGCTGAACTGGCCTTGCGTGCGCGTCAATCTCGACAGCCATGTCTCGCGGCTTGATCTGGTCGGCAAGGATGCGATTGTCCTGAAAGAGGGCAAGCAGGTCACCGAGTTTCAGGATGGCATCCTGCCCTGGGCGTTGCAGAATAATATTGCACTGGTGTTCGATGAATATGATGCCGGTCGCCCGGATGTGATGTTCGTGATCCAGCGCGTGCTGGAAAGCTCGGGCCGCCTGACGCTGCTCGACCAGAGCCGGGTCATCCGCCCTCATCCCTGCTTCCGCCTGTTCGCGACGGCGAACACGATCGGCCTCGGCGACACCTCCGGCCTTTATCACGGCA
>JBOFIL010000400.1:0-1007 GCA_051650165.1 Allobosea sp. | reverse complement strand
CCAGCTTTGAGGCGCGCGTGCCGCGCCGGATCGCAATGGGGCAACTCGATACCGGGCTTGGGCTCACCTCTGCCAGCATCGTGAAGGCCGGCGCCACCAAGGGCGTGCGCCTCGCCATCGCAGCGCCGGGCGATACCCGCATCGATGATGTGTTCGTTGAAGGGCCGAATATGTGGCTGTTCGCAAAGCCAAAGATTGAGCAGGGTGCAGATGGCAGCTGGATGGCTGAAGCCATGCTGCTGGACCGGCCAGCGACCTCAACCGGCGCAGGCGGGATTGTTGTCACAGTCATTGCCGGCAATCGCGCCATTGAGAGCGTCTTGCCGCTCGACTTCGACACTGCCTGACCCTAAATCTCGTATCAGACGGCCCCGCCTTTGCGCGGGCCTCGCACGTCCACGAACCGGAGCATTCCCCATGACGATCAAGGTCGGCGACAAGCTGCCGCAATCCACCTTCCGCGTGATGACAGCTGATGGCCCGGCGGCCAAGACAACGGATGACATCTTCAAGGGCCGCAAGGTTGTGCTTTTTGCCGTGCCGGGTGCCTTCACCCCGACATGCCACAAGAACCACCTGCCCGGCTTTCTTGCCAAGGAAGGCGAGATCAAGGCCAAGGGCATTGATGCGATTGCTGTGACCGGCGTCAATGACGTGTTCGTGATGGATGCCTGGGCGAAAGCAACGGATGGCATCGGCAAGATCGAGTTCCTCTCCGATGGCAATGCCGATTTCGCCAAGGCGATTGGCCTATCGCTCGATGGATCGGGCTTTGGCCTAGGCACGCGCTCGCAGCGTTATTCCATGGTGGTGAATGACGGCGTGGTCGCATCGCTCGCCATTGAGGATGGCCCCGGCAAGGCAGATCTTTCCGGCGCAGAGGCACTGCTCAAGACACTCTGAGCCGCCAGTTTTTGGTCAACCTGTTTCGCTGATCGATCCGATCAAGAAATTCCATGTGACGCGGCGAGGCCGGGGGCTATGCTTCCGGCCTCTGTTGTTTCAGG
>JBOFIL010000399.1:0-6823 GCA_051650165.1 Allobosea sp. | reverse complement strand
CGCATATCCTCACCGAGCTGGGCCTCTTCTTCTCGAAGCTCGCGGTGCTGACCTTCGGCGGCGCTTATGCCGTGCTGGCCTGGCTTTCGGATGAAGCCGTTCAACGCGGCTGGCTGAACAGCACAGAGATGATCGACGGTTTGGGTCTTGCCGAGACCACACCGGGGCCGACCATCCTCGTCAACCAGTTCGCGGGCTTTCTTGCAGCCTTCCGTGCGCCTGCGCCATTCACGCCAGCTGTGGCCGCGACCCTCGGCGCTGCCATGACCATCTGGGTCACTTTCGTGCCCTCATTCCTGTGGATCTTCGCTGGCGGACCGTTCTTCGAGCGCGTGCGGGCCAGCAGGTTCTTGCGCGGCGCATTGATGTCAATCACTGCGGCAGTGTGCGGTGTCATTGCGACGCTGGCTGTGCGCTTCTGCATCAGCGTTCTGTTTGCCAACACAAGCGCCTTCAGCCTTGGGCCGATCAGCTTGGCTATACCGCACTGGACGACATTGCGCTGGGACGCCTTGGCGCTAACGCTGCTCGCAGCGCTGCTCTTGTTCAAGCTTCACGCCGGCGTGGTGAAAACGCTTGCCGTGCTGGCGCTGTGCGGCGTCGCGCTTGGCCTGCTGCGTTGAGGCTGGTCAGCCGTCATCCTGCTCATCATCCGGATCATCCGGCATGGCATCAATGGTCTTGGAGAGCGTCTTGGCGACTTTGCGCAAAAGCTTGCGCAACTGCTTGCGCTCCTTGGCATCGAGGCGGGAGAGCATTTCCTCTTCCGTTTCGCTCCATTGCGAGGCCAGCGCCTTGGCTGTCTCTGCGCCCTTTTCCGTCAGCGAGACATAAACCTGCCGGGCATCGCCATCGCTGCCGGCGCGTTCGACAAAATGCTGCGCGGACATGCGCGAGATCATTTTCGAGACTGTCGGTGGCTTGACCTGAAGCGCAGCCGCCAGCTCGCTCATCGACATCGTGCCCTGATGGTGCAGCGACTGGAGCGCGACATCCTGGCCCGGAAACAGCCCCAGCGCGGAAAGCTTTTCGCCGCGACGCGCCGTGTGCAGGCGCGCGGCGAGCTGAAGCGCCTTGCTGACGCTCTTGTCGAACTTGTCCTTCATGTCTTGCCCCTTTGGCCTGACAACCCAGAAGCCATGTCTGCTTCAGGCCATTTATTCGCCAGCTTGGCGGTTTGTATTGCCGGCGATCATGACAGGCACATGACGGCTGTCATTTCATTGCATCCAATCAGATCATCTAGCCCGCAAGGCTGCGGAACAGGAATGTCTTGCCGCTGGCAAAATCAAAGTCAGGGTTTTCCCATGCGATCATCTTGCCGGGGTTCAGCAAGCCCTGCGGATCAGCCTCTTTCTTGAAAGCCAGCTGCACGGCATCGGTCTGCTTCATGCCGCCTTCTTCGAGCGTATAGCGATGCGGATTGAAGATCGGCGCGCCCATATCCTCATGGATACGGATGATCTCTTCCAGCCGCTCTTCGCTGGTGAATTTGACCAATGGCAGGCCAAAAGCCGTGACCTTGCCGTCAAACCGCACGAATTCGAGATGGCCCATCACCTCATCGCCGAAATGCTCATGAATGCGCACGGCCATGTCCACCGTATCTGGATAGGGATAGAGCACCTGAAGATAGGTGATGGCCGGGTCGACACGCAGCGCCCGGAGCGTGGTGTGGTTCCAGCCCAGCTCATAGACAGGCGGCAAGCCCTTCGCCTCCTCATCCGAGAGCTTGTCGCTGCGCATCACCACCTCTGCGCCCTTGAACTGGCGCGCGAAAGCCAGCATCGCGTCAACAGCAAAATCCGCCACCATCACCGTGACGATATGCTGCGCCGGCTTGAGGAATTTGCGATGGCGCAGAAAATATTCCTGCGGTGCAGGGGCTGCGATCACGGCCAGCTGCTTCAGCGCCAGGCCATCCTGAAAGCCTATAGCCGAGGCGCATTCTGCCGCCGCGCGGAAGCTGTCAAAGCCAAGGACAACATCCACCCAATTGTAGGCTGGCCCGAGTGGCATCTCGACCTCGGTAATGATGCCATTGGTGCCATAGGCATGGCTGACCTTGTGCAGGTCGGCGCCCGTTAATTCGAGGATGCGGGGGCTCGCCTCCATCGTCGCCACTTTCAGGCGGATGATGTTGCCCCAATCGCGCAGGCCTCCCCATTTGATCGAGCCAATGCCGCCCGAGCCGCCAGCGATGAACCCGCCGATCGAGGCTGTATGATAGGTGGAAGGGTGCAGCCGCACCTCCTGGCCGGAATGGGCGCGCGTCGCCTCATCGATCTTCGAGATGATCGCACCTGGCTCGGCAATGTATCTGCCCGGCGCAATATGCGTCACGCGGTTGAAGCCGGACAAATCCAGCACAATGCCGCCGGCCAGCGGCATGGCCTGGCCATAATTGCCTGTGCCCGTGCCGCGCGGCGTGACAGGGATGTTCAGGCTATGCGCCGCGGCAAGCGTTGCCAGCACCTCGGCCTCATTGACCGGCGAAACAATTATGTCTGCGCTCACCTGCTCAAGCTGGCGCTTGAGCACCGGGGAATACCAATAGAAATCACGCGATTTCTGCTTCACCAAGGCTGGGTTATCCTCAACCTTGATCGAGCCCAGCAGGCGCTTCAAAGCAGCAATGTCATGGCTCGGCATTATGCAGATGCTCCTGCGGCGTAAGAATTCTGTCCGGCAAACAGATGATCGAGTTCGCGGTAATCCGGCAAGCTCGTATCGATCGGTTTGCCATTGACCAACACCGTACGGTCGCTTTGCGGGCGCGCGAACAGCTCCGTGAAGCTTCGCCCGCGCATCAGGATCAGATCAGCTGGCCCGCCGACACTGATCCGTCCTTTGTCTGCCAGCCCCATGACACTGGCTGGCGTGGTCGCAACACTGGCCGCCCACTCCTTGCCTGAGTGATCAAACTGGAGAATGCGCGTCGCTTCGCGCAACACCTCGATCAGATCCAGATCACCATAGGCATAGAAGGGATCGCGCGTGTTGTCAGACGACACCATCACCGGCACGCCCGCGGCCTTGAGCTCATGCAGGGGCGCAACGCCCCGCCAGCGAGGGGTGCGGCCCTGCTCGCGATCCTGAAGATACATGTTGCACATCGGCAGCGAGACAATCGCCACGCCCGCCTCACCAAGCTTGGCGATGACGCGGGCTGCATCTGCCTCGGTCATCAGCGCCAGCGAGCAGCAATGGCCGGCGAGGATCTTGCCTTTGAAGCCTGTCGCAAGTGCCGTATCTGCCACGATTTCCAATGTATGCGCATCGGGTGAGGCGCTCTCATCGACATGCAGATCAATGTCGAGGCCCTCGGCTTTCGCCGCCTCGAAAATGCGCCGGATCGAGAGACGTATCTTCTCGTCGGGCAGATGACCCAGATACGTCACGCCGCCGAGCGCGCCGCCATGCTTTGCCACAGTCTTCACCAGATGGCGGAACTGCGGCTCATCATCCACAGCCACATCGACGCGGAAAATCGCGGCAGCCTGCAGGGCTATGCGGCCCGCCCATTCCGCGCGCATTTCGGCGAAGAGTGGCCAGGAAATATCGATCTGAGGGCCCAGTGAATCGAGATGCGTGCGGATTGCGCCCGTGCCATGGGCGAAGGCGCAGCGCAGCGCAAAATCCATCCGCGCCCGCACATCCTCACGTGACCAATGGGCCTCGCGATCCGCCATCACAGTAGAGAGCGCGCCATAGAAGCTGCCATCCGGGTTGGCGGCGCGTGGCCAGATATGCCCCTTGTCGAGATGGGTGTGCACATCGACAAGCCGCGGCAACACAATGCCGCCACCCATATCGAAGGCCAGCCAATCTTCGTGTTGCGAGGCCATACCTGCCGGCAGGATGGAGACAATGCGGCCAGCTTCAATGGCGATGTCCAGCCGCGCCAGCCCCTCACCATCGCTCGCCAGCACCGCGCCAGAGACGAGACAAGAAGGCGCGCACGCATTCACCAGCCGGAAGGCCTGAGCATCAGGCAGCATCACGAAACCCTTGCCCATTGCCGTCATGCCGCCGCAAGCGCCGGGCGGGGCCCAAGCTTCTTCAGCCGCACGACCTTGAAATACCCTTTGCCGACATGCGCGACATCATAGCGCCCGGTTGCGCGCGCCCAATCCGTGATGCGGCTCACCGGGAAATCACTCGACCAACCCACCGCGCGGGCCAGAGGCGAAACTGCTTTCCAGAACAGGGCGAAAGCGTCATCGCTTGTGGTCAGCCGGCTCGAGACAACGATCTCGCCGCCAGCTTTCAGCACGCGGTCCATCTCGTCGAGCGCAGCCTCGGCGCTTGGCACCAGCGTGATGACGAATTGCGCGGTGACAGCATCGAACGCCTCGCTGGCGCAGCCCAGGCGGCAGGCATCCATCACGCACAGCCCTTTGACATGGGCAAGGTTGCGCTCATGACATTTGGCCTGCGCCACGCGCAGCATATCCTGCGAGAGATCAACGCCGATGACGCGGCTGGTTGCCGGAAAATACGGCAGCGTCAGCCCGGTACCGACACCGATTTCGAGAATATCCGGCCCGCAGGCGGATGCTGCCACCACGGCCTCGCGCTGCGCCCTTGCCAGCAGCCTCACATAGACCTTGTCATAGAAGCGCGCCCAGATGCGGTAGATGCGTTTCTGGCCATCAAGTTCAGTCGAGGCGGGCATGGGTGTTCCTGTGTGAAGACAAGGCAAATGCAGAAGGAGCTTTCAGGCCGTGAGTGCGACCTCAGCAGCAGGAACAAGCCGGTGTTGATTTGGCGCGCAAATGATGCCGCCGCCTAGCACACGCGCATCGGGCCCGGCATGCTCATAGATCACGCAGGCCTGGCCGGGTGAAACGCCTTCCTCGGCCTCCATGAGCACCACGTAAGGGCGCTCAGTATCCATCATCAACCGCGCCAGCTTCGGGGGACGGGTCGAGCGCACACGCACCGCGACATCCAACCCCTCTGCGGGAATATCGCCGCCCAACCAGTTGAGATCGCGTACATCCACGCGTGTCGTGGCCAGCGCCTCGCGCGGGCCGACAATCACCTCGGCCTTGTCCGCATCGATGCGCAGCACATAGAGCGCATCGCCCGTGGCAATGCCGATGCCCTTGCGCTGGCCCACCGTGTAACGCAGCACGCCTTCATGCTGGCCCAGCACGCGCCCATCGAGATGGCGAATATCACCGGGGCGCACGGAACCGGGCTTCAGCTTCTCGATCACATCGGCATAGCGCCCGTTCGGCACAAAGCAGATGTCTTGGCTGTCTGGCTTCTCGGCAACAGCAAGGCCCAACTCGGCGGCCAGCTCGCGCGTGCGGCTCTTGGGCAGGCCGCCCAGGGGGAAGCGCAGGCGCGAAAGCTGCTCCTGCGTGGTCGCATAGAGGAAATAGCTCTGGTCTCGTGCGGGGTCAGCCGCGCGGAACAGACCGCGCGAACCATCCGGCATCGCCTTGTCGCGCACATAATGGCCCGTTGCCATCACATCGGCTTCAAGCTCGGCGGCGAGGCCCAACAGATCACGAAACTTCACAGTACGGTTGCATTCAATGCACGGAATGGGTGTCTCGCCGGCGAGATAGCTCTCGGCAAAACGATCCATCACCTCGGCGCGAAAGCGGTTCTCGTAATTGAGCACATAATGCGGAATGCCGATGGTCTCGGCGGCGCGGTGCGCATCATAAATGTCCTGTCCAGCGCAGCAGGCACCCGTGCGGTGCACAGCCTCGCCATGATCATAGAGCTGCATGGTGACGCCGATCACCTCATAGCCCTCATGCTTCAGCATCGCTGCGACAACAGACGAGTCCACGCCGCCCGACATGGCGACGACCACGCGCGTCTGCGCGGGCGGCTTGGCGATGTCCAGCGAGTTGAGCATGAGCAGGGTTCACATGGGTGCGAGCAGCAAGAGGAGCCATGGCGGATGGTGACGCCAAAGCCCTATACACCTGCTCTATATAGGCCCTTTGCCGCGCCTTCCAGTCGCATCGCATGATGTTGGCGGGCGGCATTTTCTGCCGGGCATGTGGCCAAGCTTGCCGGCCATGATGGCCCGGTCATCAACCAGAAACCATCTAACACATTGATATTTATATATTTCATCAATCCCGATAGCTGGCGCGCGCTTTGCGAGTGTCCAACTGAGTTCCTGCGTGAATTCGTGTGTCTGCGTATCAGTCCGAGGTGTTTGATGAACCCGAGCAAGATTCTGCCCCGCGATATGAAGCCTGCGACGCCAGCGGCGCGCAAGCCGCAGCTCAGCCGTGCTGACTTCAGCCTGCCCGCGGATGACACACGCGGTGCTGATGCAGCACGCGCCCGCCGGGATGAGCAGATACGGCGCATGGAAATTACGAAGGATGAGCGCGCGGATGCACGCGAGGCAGCCCGCAACCGCGATACCCGCCCCGATACGCGTGCGAACGACACACGCGGCAGCGAGCGAAGCCGGCAGGTTCGGCAAGATGAGCGCGTTAATGAGCATGCCAATGATCGCACAAATCCTGGCGAAGCTTCAGATCATCGCAGCGCCCGCGCCGATGCCGTGTCCAACCGTGACAAGACAAAACACGCCGACAAGGATCGCGGTGACACAGCCGCGACTGAGGCAAACCCAGACAAGAGCCTCTCGGCGGAAGAGGCCGCGCGCCTCGCTCTGGCTGAGGCAAGGCCCGACGACGCCGTGAAGATTGAGACGACTGACGGTCAGCCGGCAGACGCGGCAACCGGCGAGGGCAAGGTTGACGATGGCAAGAGCGAAGCAGCTTCCACCAGCGCTGAGGCTCAGCTTGCTGAGGTGGCTCTTGGCCTGCCGCAGCAT
>JBOFIL010000398.1:0-11006 GCA_051650165.1 Allobosea sp. | reverse complement strand
AGAATGGTGCGGGCCTGGGCAAGGGTAAGGTCTGTCATGTCATGGCCTTGTTGTGATGCGAGGTGAAAGGAGTGTGGGGATAACAGGCTTGATCTTCGCGCGGCTTGTTGTTGGTCGAGCTTGCTTTCAGTTGATGCAGCGGCTTTGATGCCGCTCCCAAGAGAAGCAGGGTTGCATCTGCCAATCGTTCTTACACCAATCTGTCAATCCAAGGAGTGCCCAATGGGTCTGTTCAATTTCATCAAGGAAGCTGGCTCTAAGCTGTTCGGCGGCAGCGCCAAGGCCGCGACCCCCGATGCCCTCCAGGCGGAACTTGCCAAGCATGGCCTGCCGCCCGATGTGCAGATTGATATTCAGGGCGATGTCGTCAAGGTGAATGGCTCGGTCAATTCGCAAGAAGAGGCCGAAAAGATCATCCTGGCGCTGGGCAACACCATCGGCGTTGCGCAGGTGGATGCCAATCTCTTCGCGGCCGATGGCCAGCCCGAAGCTGCCATGTACACCGTCAAGAAGGGCGATACGCTCTGGAAGATCGCCGAGATGCACTACGGCAAGGGCCAGGGTGCAAAGTATCCCGAGATCGTCAAGGCGAACTCGCCGCCAGTCACCAACCCTGATCTGATCATGCCAGGCTGGGTGCTGCGTCTTCCTGCCAAAGCCACCGCCTGATATTGCTCAGCAATGAAAAAGCCGCTGGCCTGATGGCTGGCGGCTTTTTGCTGGCGTGAATGCCCGTAGGGGGCAAGGCCGAATTGGTTTGTGATCAGCCTCTCGGCGTTGGCATGAGGATACGGGCGCAGCCCCACCTGCGGCCCATCAGCGTGATGGGGGCTGACATTTCCAGCAGCCCCAGCCCATCGCGCGTTCCAGCGCTTGGTGGGCGAAACTGTATGGTCGCCTGCGTATTGAAGCGGGAAATGCGCAATGTCATCGCATCTGGCTCAAGGGCAGTGAGGCAATCAGGCACTGCTTTGCCCGCCCGCACATGCAGCAGCACATTGTTGCCGTTGCGGTCTGTCAGCGCGAGATACTGGATGTCATCGTAGCGCCACATCAACTTCTCGAAAGCTGGCCCGGCTGCGGTTTCCAGCGTGGCCGTCAGCGGGTGAGCGGATACCGTTTTGCCCACATGATCAGGCAATTCGCCGAGATGGTTTGTGGGCTCGTGAATGACGAACAGCTCCTTTGCGGTGAGCTTGCCGTCTTCCAGATATTGCTCAAGCGCATCGGTGACCATCAATGAAAGTTCGCGGGCGCGGGCGTTCATGTGCTCCTGCTCGCCGGCTATCCGCAGCAGCAAGCCTGCGAGGGCGGAGCGCTGCCCGCCATGAAGCGGCGTGGCGAACGCGATATTGATGCCATGGCGTCCATGCTGGCGGATGTTGCAGGACACATGGCCGATGCCCTCGATCTCAACCTGGCACTCCTGCCCGATGGCCAGTGCATGGCCGTGGGGCGTGCCCATTCGGCAGCCATGGGCGCTGAGGTCCAGTGTGTGCCCTTCCAGAACCCCGGTCGATGTCATGAGGCGGCATGGGATCGAGAGAGGAAAACGCGCCACGCGGCGGCGATTTCCCTCGCCATGGCTTCGCATCGCGATGTTGATTCGATCCATCGCGGCGCGTGGCAATGCCATGAAAACACCGTGATGCGACAGGCGGGGCCGCGACTGCTCGTAGATGCGTTGCTGCTGGTCGAGCGCGGCGCGGATGGCGCGCGCATTAGCCGTGCGCATGACATCACCAGCGCGTCCATCCTTGTCGAGCCGCCGCAGTGCTTTTGTGCTGGCAGTTGCCAATCCATCAAGGTGGTTTGGGCCCAATTCGATGCCGGACAGATCGTTGGTCTCGATGATTTTTGTCTTTGCCATGGCTCTTCTGCGCTTTGTGTTGCGCAAAACTAAGACGAATCAATCTAAGGTAGGGTTAACGACTATAAGCACTTATAGGTTGTATTAATCGATGCTTACGCACCTCTGGTTTATGCTTGAGCAAGTGTTAACGCGTCCGCGCCGCCAAGGTTGCGCTTGCAAGGGCGCTGGCAAAAGGATCAATTGTTGACAAGGGCCGGCATAAGGCCGCTATCGCCATTGAACAGGGGAGTCTCGTACATGACAGCCAGATTGCCGCGTCGCCAGTTTCTCAGCCTTGCCAGTGCGGCGTTTGCTGCGCCGGCCGTGTTGCGTGTCACCCGCGCCAATGCGCAGGAGGTGACACTCAAGATGCACCACTTCCTGCCGCCGGTTTCCAACGGCCATGCCCGCTTCCTGCGCCCATGGGCCGACAAGGTGCAGAGTGAATCTGGCGGTCGGATCAAGATCGATATTTTCCCGTCGATGCAGCTGGGTGGCACACCGCCGCAACTGTTCGATCAGGCTCGCGATGGCGTGGCCGATCTGGTCTGGACATTGCCAGGTAACACGCCCGGCCGTTTCCCCGGTATCGAAGCCTTCGAGCTGCCTTTCACAGCCAACAAACGTGCCATCGTCAACTCCAAGGCGTTGACCGAATATGCCGAGGCCAATCTCAAGGACGAATTCAAGGATGTGCGCCCGATTTGCTTCTGGGCGCATGATCATGGGCTGATCCATTCCACCAAGCTTGTGAAGACCGCTGATGACCTGAAGGGCCTCAAGCTGCGCTTCCCCACACGCCTTGCAGGCGAAGCGCTGCGCGCGCTTGGTGCGAATGCCATCGGCATGCCAATCCCGCAGGTGCCGGAAGCGATGGCGCAGAAGGTCATTGATGGCGCGGTCATACCTTGGGAGGTGGTGCCGGCGCTCAAGATGCAGGAACTTGTGAAATTCCATACGGAAATTCCAGGTTCTCCAACGCTTTATACGGCGACATTCATTCTTGGCATGAACCGCGCCAAATACGATGCGCTTCCCGCTGACCTCAAGGCTGTGATTGATCGCAACTCGGGGCAGGCTGCTGCCGAGATGGCGGGCAAGGTCTGGGATGAGCAGGCCGTCACGGTTTCCAACATGGTGCGCCAGCGCGGCAACACCATTACCGTGATCGAGGCTGATGAGGCCGCCAGATGGCGCGAAACCACCAAGCCGGTGATTGATGGCTGGATCAAGACCGTGACAGAGCGCGGGCTGAACGGCACAAAGCTGCTCGAATCGGCTCAGGCGGCCCTCGCCAAATATGCCAATGTCTGAGTGCTGATTTGAGCCAGATAAACGATACAAACCTGCCACGGGGCTCGGGCGCACCGCTCGAGCCCTTGATGCGTCGGCTGGCCTTTATCGGCGGCGGTATCCTGTTCGTGATGTCGGCGCTGGTGATCACCAATGTCGGACTGCGCAACCTTGCCGATACGTCTGTCACAGGCGTGTTCGATCTGGTGAAGATCGGCGCTGCGATGTGTGTTTTCCTGTTTCTGCCGCTCTGCCAGGCCAGGCGCGGCAATATCTTCGTGGACACCTTCACAGCGAAGCTGCCGGCGCGGATGCGCAATCGCCTCGATGCCTTGTGGGATGTGGTCTATGCTGTGCTGGTGTTGTTCATAGCCGTTGCCATGCTGCAGGGCGCGCGCGAGCAATTTGCCAGCAAGGTGCAGACGACACAGCTCGCCATCCCGATATGGCCGTTCAATCTTGCCGCGGCCTTGCTGCTGGCATTCCTCGGCGTGGTCAGCCTGATGACAGCGGCGCGGGTCTGGCGCGGCGAGGCTTCTCGCTGATGAGCGGAACGCTGATTGCCTTTCTTGGCTTTGCCGCGATGCTGGTGCTGATTGGCCTTCGCATGCCGGTTGGCTTGGCGATGCTGTTCACCGGAGCAGTGGGCTATGTGCATTATCAGGGGATTGGGCCGTTCTTCGCCTATATGAAGACCAACCCCTATGAGCAATTCGCCAATTATACGCTCTCGGTCATTCCACTGTTCATCCTGATGGGGGCATTGGCCGAGAAATCCGGCATCTCGACCGGGCTATTTCGCGCGGCAACTGTCGTGTTCGCCAAACGCAAAGGCGGGCTGCTGATGGCCGTGATCGGTGCTTGCACGGCCTTTGGCGCGATTTGCGGCTCGTCTGTTGCGACAACCGCCACATTCGGGCGGGCAGCGCTGCCGGAATTGCTGCGCCAGCGCACCAATGGCGGGCTTGCCACGGGTGTCATCGCTGTCGGCGGCACGCTGGGCATTCTCATCCCGCCATCGATCATTCTTGTGGTTTATGGCATCACCACCGAGCAGAACATCGACAAGCTGTTCAAGGCGGCGCTGATCCCCGGCCTGATGGCAGCGGCCTTCTACATTCTCGTCATTGCAATCCTCGCGCGCCGCAATCCTGAGCTTGCGCCGCCTGCCGAGCCGCCGCCACCCGGCGAGAGGCTGAAAGCACTCATCGGCGTCATTCCTGCCATTGCCATCGCGCTTGTGGTTGTCGGCGGCATCTATGGCGGCGTGTTCACGCCGACCGAGGGCGCGGCGGTGGGTGTCGCGGCCATGTTCCTTGTCGGGATCATCCAGCGCACGCTCACGCTGTCAGGCATGAAGGAAAGCCTGATTCAGACTGCGGAAACCTCCGCGATGATCTTCATTATTCTGCTCGGTTCCGAGGTGTTCAACGCCTTTCTCGCGCTGACGCAATTGCCCTCGAATGCGGCTGGCCTCGTGGCGGGGCTGGGCCTCTCACCCTATGCGGTGATGGCGATGTTGCTGGCATTCTACATCATTCTCGGCGCGGTGATGGATGAGCTGGCAATGATCCTCCTGACATTGCCGATTTTCTTCCCGATCGTCTCTGGGCTGGATTTTGGCATGTTCCCCGATGATGTGGCGATCTGGTTTGGCATATTGGTGCTGATCGTGGTTGGCATCGGCCTCACTTGCCCGCCCATCGGGCTCAACGTCTTCGTGATTTCGGCGATTGCGCGGCAAAACTCCCCCAATAACCCTGTGCCGATTGCCCAGACCTATCGCGGCGTGCTGCCCTTCATTGTCGCTGATGTTCTCCGGCTTGGGCTGGTGCTGGCTTTCCCCGGCCTTGCGCTCTGGCTGGTGCGCGTTCTGGGCTAGGGGATATGCCGGTCTGGCCTCTTGCGGGCTTGGCCCCGCTGCGCCAAACCAGTGACGTGCGAGAGGATATTCAGCCATGATCAAAAGCCTGCTTATTGCCAATCGCGGCGAGATTGCCTGCCGTATCATCCGCACAGCGCGCGAGATGGGCATCCGCACCATCGCGGTCTACTCGCAGGCGGATGCAGCGGCGCTGTTTGTCCAGATGGCAGATGAGGCGCATTTCATCGGCCCTGCGCCGGCGCGCGAGAGCTATCTGGTCGCTGGGCGCATCATCGATGTGGCGAAGCAGAGCGGGGCGGAAGCGATCCACCCCGGTTATGGCTTCCTTTCAGAGAATGTGGCCTTCGCCAAGGCTTGCACCGCCGCTGGCATCATCTTTGTTGGTCCGCCAGCCTCTGCGATTGAGGCGATGGGGCTCAAAGACGCCGCCAAGGCGCTGGTGGCGAAGGCGGGGGTGCCTGTGGTGCCGGGTTATCATGGCGCGCGGCAGGAGCCGGAGTTTCTGGCCGCGGAGGCCGCCAAGATCGGCTATCCGGTTCTCATCAAGGCTGTGGCGGGTGGCGGTGGCAAAGGCATGCGCCGTGTTGAGGATCCCGCGCATTTCAACGCCTCGCTGGAAAGCTGCCAGCGCGAGGCGGCAAGCTCCTTCAATGATCCGCGTGTGTTGGTCGAGAAATACATCCTTCAGCCACGCCATGTCGAAATCCAGGTGTTTGCCGATGGGCATGGCAATGTCGTGCATCTGTTCGAGCGGGATTGCTCGCTCCAGCGACGCCACCAGAAGGTGATCGAGGAAGCGCCAGCCCCGGGCATGCCGCCAGCGATGCGTGCCGCGATGGGCCGGGCGGCAGTCGAGGCCGCGCGCGCTGTGGGCTATGTCGGGGCTGGCACGGTGGAGTTCATCGCCGATGGCCGCGAAGGCCTTCAAGCGGACCGCTTTTATTTCATGGAAATGAACACGCGGCTTCAGGTGGAGCATCCTGTCACGGAAGCCATCACCGGGCTTGATCTGGTGGAGCTGCAACTGCGCGCGGCCAGTGGCGAGAAGCTGCCTTTCACGCAAGCTGACCTCGCCATTCATGGCCATGCTGTCGAGGCCAGGCTTTATGCCGAAGACCCGGAGAAGGGTTTTCTTCCCTCCACAGGCAAGCTCTGGGCGCTGCAATTGCCGGAAGGCGAGGGCATCCGTGTCGATACGGGCGTGAGCGAAGGAGACAGCGTCACACCCTATTATGATCCGATGATCGCGAAGATCATCGCCCATGGCGCAACGCGTGACGAGGCGCTGGACCGGCTCTCTGCGGCGCTCGGAGAAACGATTGTCGCCGGGCCGAAAACCAACACGGCGTTTCTCAAGGCGCTCTGCGATGCGCCGGGATTTCGGACAGGTCCGTTCGACACAGGCTTCATCGAGCGCAATATCAGCGCGCTTGGGGCCGAGCCGCAGCCGCGCGATGATGCCAGCGTGGCAGCCGCAGCTCTCGCACTGGCGGAGGCACGGCGCGATGTAGCCTTGATTGCATCCGAAAATCGCGGGGCAGAGGAAGGCTCCGCTTTCAATGGTGCGGATGGCTTCTCGCTCATGCCACGCCCGGCCACAATGCTGCCGATCATGGTGGAGGGCCAGCGTGTCAACGCCAGGCTCAAATGGGATGCAGAAGGGGGCTCAATCTCGTTGCCAGATGCGCGCCCCATTGCCGATGACACCGATGTCTGGCTGGCTCAAGCCGACGACGCCATCATCGCCATTCGCAACGGAAGGCAGACGCATGTGGCGCTGTTTGACCCGTTCTCAGTCGATCTCGATGAGGTGACAGGCGGCGGCGCGGTGGTGAAAGCCCCTATGCATGGCAAGCTGATCGCGGTGTTTGTCGCGGCGGGTGAGCGCGTGACCAAGGGCCAACGCCTTGCCATCGTCGAAGCGATGAAGATGGAGCATGTGCTCACCGCTGCGCGCGATGGCGTGGTCGCCGAAATCGCAGCGACGCCCGGCGCGCAGGTGGCGGAAGGGGCGCGGCTGATCGTGATCGGCGAGGCAGGATGAGCGCCGTCACGCCGCTTCACATGCTCAAGCTCTGCGTCGGTGCCGATTCCATCCGCGACCTTGAGGAGTGGATCGAGGAGAACCGGCTGGCACTCCGGCGCATGGGCCGCGAGTACCAGCAGGCACACACCACGCGCATGGTGCCCAAGCGTATGGCCGAAATCATCGGACAAGGCTCGCTCTATTGGGTGATCAAGGGGCAAATCAGCGCTCGTCAGCGCATTCTCGACATCCGCCCCTTCACAGATGGCGAAGGCATCGGGCGCTGCCATCTGGTGATGGAGCAGATCGTTGTGCCGGTCGAGCCGCGCCCATGTCGGCCATTCCAGGGCTGGCGATATCTTGAGGCGAAGAGTGCCCCGCGCGACCTTGGTCAACGCGGCCAGGGGGCGGCTGACATGCCCGAAGACATGAGGCGCGAACTCGCTGGGCTGGGGCTGCTGTAGAGGGCTTTCCATACGTCGTCAGCAAGGTTAGCCTGCCGCTACGTCAAATTGGAGAAAAGCCATGCTTGGGATTGGTACAGCGCTGATATTGATGTTCATGGCGTGCACGGGGTCGGCCCAAGCACAACCTCTGGATCCGGAACATCGCGAGGCCATGACAAAGGACGCGCCAGCGTCTGCCGATCCATCGCTGACGGGGCGATATGTCGGCGCAACTATCCTGGGCCAGACGGTCAAGGCATTTGACGAGATAAGCCTGCCGGCTGGCCTCGCTGAAGGCGAAACCTATGACAGTGAACGCAAATATACCAAAATCGAAACGCTGACGGGCAAGATTACGCGCAGTGTGTATGTTGCGCCGCCACAGCGATCTTCGCTGGAGGTTTTTACAAACTACCGCGAGGCCCTGGCGGCGAAAGGTTTTCAGCCTGTCTTTGCATGCTCTGGTGATGCATGCGGGGTCAGCTTCAACAACCTCAAATATAACTGGGCGCGAAAGGAAACGCAGGTCAGCTCGCAGGGCTACGATCAGATACGGTCGCTTCTCCTAGAGGCTGTCTTTGATAGCGTCATCACACCGCGCTACGTGTTGATGAGGAAAGACGGTCCCGAAGGCGCAACACATGTCGCCGTTTATGCCGCGCTGAACTCCGGCGGTTCGATGGGCACCTATTCTGATCTACTCAATGACAGGGTCTCTGTGCTGACCGAAATAGTCGAGCCACGTGCCTTAGAGCGGCGGATGGAGACTGTATCCTCCGCCGAAATCGGCAACAAGCTCGCCTCCGAAGGCAAGGCAGTATTTTATAATATCCTGTTCGACTTTGACAAAGCGGACCTCAAGCCTGACTCACGCCCGCAACTGGCCGAAATGGCAGTGTTGCTAAAGGCCAACGCAAGCCTCAAGGTGTTCATCATCGGCCATACCGACAATAAGGGTGGGCTCGACTACAATGTCGGGCTTTCAGGACGGCGTGCGGCGGCTGTCGCGGGGGCGCTGACAAAGGATCACGGTATTGCTGCTGCCCGGCTCAGCACGCGCGGGCTTGGGCCGCTTGCTCCGGTCGCGACCAACCGTACCGAAGACGGACGCGAAAAGAACCGCCGCGTCGAAATGGTGGAACAATAACCTGCTATTCCACGCCGATGTTGTCGATCAGCCGCGTGCCGCCAATGCGTGCGGCAAGCAGCAGGCGGATCGGCCCTTCGCGCAGGGATTGGATGGGAGCAAGGCTGCGGGCATGGCGTGCTTCTAGGTAGTCCAGCTCGAAGCCGGCGCGCACGATCTTGACCTGCCCCTCTGCAACGGCCTGCATCACCGGCTGGTCCTTGACGATCGCGCTGGCAATCTCCTGCATTGTTTGATGCAAAATCGGCGCAAGGGCGCGCTCGCTTTCCGAGAGGTATCGGTTGCGCGAGGACATGGCGAGGCCATCCGGCTCGCGCCGCGTTGGCATGGGAACAATGCCGATGGGCAGGTCAAGATCCTGCACCATGCGCGTCACGACCTGCAGTTGTTGATAGTCCTTCTCGCCAAAGATGGCGAAATCGGTCTGCGATTGCGTGAACAGCTTGCAGCAGATCGTGGCCACACCTTCAAAATGTGTCGGGCGGAAACGGTCTTCGAGGCCCACGGCTGCCGGGCCAAGCAGCAACACGCGCGTGGCAAAGCCATCGGGATACATTTCCGATACATCCGGGAAATAGATCGCATCCGCCTTCGCTTCTGCCAGCATGTCGCGGTCACGCTCGAATGTGCGGGGGTATTTGGTGAAGTCCTCATGCGGGGCGAATTGCGTCGGGTTGACGAAAATCGATACCACAGTGCGCCTTGCCTTCTTGCGGGCAAGACGCACCAGATCAATATGGCCATCATGCAGCGCGCCCATGGTCGGCACGAGAGCAGACTTTTCTCCAGCAGCGCGCCAGCCATGCACGGCTTTGCGCAGCGCCTTCACCGATTTAAGGATCATGGGTGAGTTCATCTTGTGCACTCCGCATTGTGTCAGTTCGCGGTAGCAAAACTGCGCCGGTTATCCAATATGTGATGCAGGAAGTGATGCGTTCCAGCCGACAAAGTCGTCTGCCGTGCACAATTAGGTGAGGCAGATAATGAAAGTGATGTGTGACATGAGGCGAGGGCGATGGGGCTGACACTGCTCGGCATTGGCGGCGTCTTGCTGCTTTTGTGGCTGGGCAAGGGTCTCCTGAAGGGCGACCCCAAGCAACTCGCCGGGCGCTTCAGGATGGTGGCTGGCTCGCTTGGGCTTGGCATTGGCCTGCCATTGCTGGCGAGCGGGCGCATCGCGGCAGGTGCGATTATCGCACTGGCTGGCGCATGGGGTTTGGGATGGTTTGATGCCCTGTCAAAGACTGATGCGGATCGCGGGGCGTCCGGTGGGCGTGAACACGCTGATGCGGATGCTCACGCGGGGCAGGCTCGCCCGGCGCGCCCTGGCACGATGTCCGAAAAGGAGGCTTACGAGATCCTGGGCCTTGATGCGGGGGCGGGCGCGGATGCCGTCCGGGCCGCGCACCGCACGCTCATCAAGAAGCTGCACCCCGACGCCGGAGGCTCCGGCGCGCTCGCTGCCCGGGTGAACGAGGCCAAGGATGTTCTCATGAAAAGCCATCGCTGAACTCCCTCAACCCTTGACTGCGAAACAGGAGAAGCCGCCGCGCTTGATCGCTTTGCAGGCGCTTTCGGCTTCCTTGGCATCGTCAAACCCGGCAAAACGGGCGCGGAACAGCGTGGCACCGCCCTTCTCGACCTTTTCCGTGAAGGCAGAGGCATCGCTCAGCGCGCCATTTGCCTTGGTGCGGGCGCGGCTGAGAATATCCTTGGCCTTGCCCTCATCATCAGTGGCGGCCAGCTGGATCACCCATGCAGAAGAGGGGCGTACAGGCTCTGGCTTCGCGGCAGCCATGGCTTCGGTTTTGCTGGCTGCACTCTTACTGGCTTCGCTTTTGCTGAGATCACTCTTGCCATGCGCGCTGGCAGCAGCCGGGCGCGCCTCGGCCAGTTTGGGCTCAGCCTTTGGCTCAATGCGCTGCTCAAGCTTCGCGTCGGCTTTTGTTGGCGAGGCAGGCTCGGCCACCTTTGCGATGGACGAGGTCACATCAACATTCGCCGGCGGGCGCAGCACTGGCTCATTGCCATTTCGGACCTCGCGGGCGGGGCGGACGATTTGGCCAACCTGCTGGCCATTCGCCTGCGGGCCAGCCGCCCAGCGCATGGCGGATGGCGTCGTGGCGCTGGCGGCGACGGGGCGCGTGGCGGAAAGATCAAGCGGCGCAGGGCGCGTTGCCACACGCTGCGGCGGCATTGGTGCGGCAAAAGCCAGAACCTGGCTTGCTGGCGCTTCCTGACGTTGCGTATCCTGACGCACCTGCTGAACACGCACAGGGTCAGCCTGCGGGCGCTGCGGCTCGGCGGCCACGGGGCGCGGCGCTTCGGCCACGACGGCCGGACGTGCGCGCTCAGGC
>JBOFIL010000397.1:0-8124 GCA_051650165.1 Allobosea sp. | reverse complement strand
CAGCCTCGCTGGTGGCTGTGCTGGATGCCTGGGTCTGGCGCAGAATTTCGCTGATCGAGGCAGAAAGCTCTTCGCCTGCGGCGGTGACACTGTGAACATTCACCGAGGCCTCTTCCGCCGCGCTCGCAACCGTCGCGCTCTGCATCTTGGTGTCTTCAGCGGCGGAGGTCATGCTTTCGGATGATGCCTGAAGTTCGGCAGAGGCCGCCGACAAGGTCGCGATGACCGCCGAGGCACCAGCCTCGAAGCTGGAAATGGATTCCTCCATCAAGGCCTGGCGCATGGCGCGGGTTTCTTCCTCGCGCCCGGCATCGCTTCTCAGCTTTTCGCGCTCGATGCCGTTGGTCTTGAACACCTCCACGGCGCGGGCCATCGCGCCCATCTCATTGCCGGCAGCTGTGTAGGGAATGTCAGTTGTCAGATCATTGCCAGCGAGCTGGGCCATGGCCTTGCGCAGGGCATCAATCGGGCGGCTGAGCATCAGACTGATGCCAAATCCGATCAGAATTGAGAACAGCAGGGCAGCAGCAGACAGAACAAGGCTGATGGTTGTTGCCTGAGTACGCTCTTCATTTGCTTCTGCGATCAATGTCTGCGCACGCTGGTCCGCAGCCTTCTGCAGTACATCCATCGCATTGCCGATTGCTTCGACCTGAGCAGCAGCGCGCCCCATGTTGATCTCAATAGCCTTGGCTCGCTCGCCGCCATGGACCGCCGCCAGCACCTCTGCGCGGATCGGGCGCCAATCGAGGATGGCGCGCTCGACATTCTTGATCATGACAGGGTCACCAAGGAAGCGTTCCAGCAGCAACGGAATGCGTTCCAGCCCCTCTTTTTCCATCGCATTGACGATCGCGACGTAGCGGTTCACCGCTTCTGGCGTCGATGCAAGCATCACATCCTTCATGCCACGGTGCATTTTGACGACGTCAATCTCGAGCTCACGAATTTCAATGCCGACCGTGTAGGGGTGGCGATAGATGCGCTCGATGAAGCTCGAGAGAGTCGTGACCTCCCTATAGGCAAACCAGCCCAGCGCCAGCGTCAGCATCGCCACCGTGCCAAAGCCAATCGTCAGTGTCCGTCGCAGCGGTTGCATCATCAGCGCATGCATGGTCATCCTCCTTGCGAGCCGCTTGCCGCGGCATTCTGTGCACCAGCGCGGCGGGCTGCGCGCGATGGTTTCAATGCAAGGATGCGTATACCATAGGTTGCAAATAAATCGTTAAATTACACCTTTTGGTTGCATGACTGCCTCCGCTTGAATGGACAGATTGGCTCCTATGCCCAAACGAGGCAGGATGATTGACGTCAGGCGAGCGCGCCTAATGACAAAACCGCATGGCGGTATTGCTTTTTGCTTGCGCTTTTCATGCGACACAGCTTTTGTGAATCACCCCACACCGCAGGTTTTTGATGGTTGTGAAGGAATGTCTCCAGGGAGGGAGTTAATATGAAGCGTCGTCAGTTTCTGAAGGTTGCGGGCGCGAGCGCAGCCGCTTCCACAGCAGTGGCCATGCCGGCTATTGCGCAGTCCATGCCGGAAGTTAAGTGGCGTTTGACCTCGAGCTTCCCGAAGTCGCTCGACACGATTTATGGTGCAGCCGAGACCTTTACCAAGGCCGTTGCCGAAGCCACCGATAACAAGTTCCAGATTCAGGTTTTTGCGGCTGGCGAAATCGTTCCTGGCCTGCAGGCCGCTGATGCCGTGACCAACGGCACTGTCGAGATGTGCCACACAGCCTCGTATTATTACATCGGCAAGGATCCGACATTCGCCTTCGGCACAGCCGTGCCATTCGGCCTCAATGCCCGCCAGCAGAATGCCTGGTTCCACCATGCAGGCGGCAATGAGCTGATGAACAAGTTCTATGCCAAGCATAAAATCCACGCCATTCCGGCTGGTAACACCGGTTGCCAGATGGGCGGCTGGTTCCGCAAGGAAGTGAAGACTGTTGCCGATATGCAGGGCGTCAAGATGCGCATTGGCGGCTTTGCCGGCCAGGTGCTGACCAAGCTGGGCGTCATCCCGCAGCAGATCGCGGGCGGCGACATTTATCCCGCGCTGGAAAAAGGCACCATTGACGCCGCTGAGTGGGTCGGCCCGTACGACGACCAGAAGCTCGGTTTCAACAAGGTGGCCCCGTTCTATTATTATCCGGGCTGGTGGGAGGGCGGCGCTGCGCTGCACAACTTCATCAACCTCGACAAGTGGAACGCGCTGCCCAAGGCCTATCAGAGCGTCGTGACCACGGCATCCTCGCTCGCCAACGTCGACATGATGGCGAAATACGATGCCCGCAACCCGAAGGCACTTCGCGACCTGGTTGCCACCGGCGCGCAGCTTCGCCCCTTCTCACAGGAAGTGCTCGAAGCGTGCCTCAAGGCATCGAAGGAAGTCTATGCCGAGACAGCGGGCAAGAATGCCGACTTCAAGGAAGTCCATGACAACATGATGGCCTTCCGCGGCGAAGAATATCTGTGGTTCCAAATTGCCGAATACACCTTCGACAATTTCATGATCCGCGCCCGCGCCGGCAACCTGCTCTGATCGGCAAAGTGACGCCGGGCCTAACCGGCTTCGGTGACAAGCCGCACACATCAAGAACCCGGCCCTCACATGGGCCGGGTTTTTTGTTGCCTTGTCCACGCCATGAAAATGGGCGATGCGATCCGTGCGTCCGGGCATACCCACGGAACGCCTGTCCACGATCAAGGAGCCAAGATGATGTGCCGGGCTGCCATTCTGCGCAGTGGTCTGTTTGCTGTTTGTGTTGTTGCGTCACTCACGGGTGGCGATCATGCTTATGGCCAGACACAAGCTGGCCAGACGCATGGCGCACCCTCTCTGGCCAAGCCCCTGCCAGCCCTTGAGGGCGTGATGATGCCTCGGCCGCAATCAAAGCCGGGTGAAACAGCCACCATGCAGCCCTGTCCGGAATATGGCGCGGGCTTCGTGCGCATGCCGGGGGCGCTGGTTTGCGTGCGCATCGGCGGCCAGCTGCGCGCCGAGGTTATCCGGCGCTGATTGGCGCCGCTGCTTCTAATTCAGCACGATGGCTTCCATGAAAAAGGGCGGAGCCTTCCGGCCCCGCCCTGTATCTGTTCTGGCGGTGTCTTAAGCCGCCATCAGGGGCCCAGCCTCAGAGCTTGGGCGGTGCGTTAAGATCAAGCGCGGGCAAGCCGCCCGGTGCCCCAAAGCCGCCAGCCCCGCCGGGTGTCAGGCTGTCCAGCTGCCTCTGGATGCTGGCGGGGTCGAGCTGGATGGTCGACTTCTTGTAGTGCATCACCATCTGCGGGAACAGGATCACACAGGCGACCATGATGCACTGGATCACCACGAAGGGGATCGCGCCGTAGTAGATCTGCCCAGTCGTCACCGGCTCCATGGTCTTGCCGGTGATCTTGTCGACATAAGGGATCTTGGGCGCGACCGATCGCAGATAGAACAGCGCGAAGCCAAAGGGCGGGTGCATGAAGCTGGTCTGCATGTTCACGCCCAGCATGACACCAAACCAGATCAGGTCGATGCCCAGCTTCTCCGCCGCCGGCCCGAGCAATGGCACGATGATGAAGGCCAGCTCGAAGAAATCGAGGAAGAAGGCGAGCAGGAAGACCAGCACGTTGACGAAGATCAGGAAGCCTGTCTGGCCACCTGGCAGCGAGACGAGCAGATGCTCGACCCAGATGTGGCCGTTGACGCCATAGAAGGTGAGCGAGAACACCCGCGCGCCTACCAGAATGAACAGCACGAAGGCCGAGAGCTTCGCGGTTGATTCGGTCGCCTGGCGGATGATGTCCCAGTTCAGGCGGTGCTTCTGGCCGCTCATGTAGCGCTTCATGCCAGCCAGCAGGATCGCGCCCATCGCGCCCATGGCGCCGCCTTCGGTTGGCGTTGCGACGCCAATGAAGATGGTGCCGAGAACGAGGAAGATCAGTGCCAGAGGCGGCACCATCACGAAGGTGACCTGCTCTGCCAGCCTGGTGATGAGCTTGAAGCCGGTGAAGCGCTGAAGCGATCCGGCAACCAGGGCATAGAGCGTGCCGGCAGCCATGGCCTCGAAGAACAGCGCCCAGCCAAGCTGGTTGCCAAGGCCCTTGAAGTAGAACCAGCCGAAGACGAACAACGCGGTGGCTATCGCGGTGATCACCAGCCGCTGCGCGCCAAACAGGCGGTTGAACACCGCGCAGAGGAACGAGACGACGACGCCGACCGACATGGTGAGAATGACGAAATCCGCGCCGCCCTTGATGGTGGTCTGGGTCATCACGTAGTAGCCGACAAGGCCTGAGAACAAGACGAGCACGCCCAGCTGCCAAGCGCCGCGCGAGCCGTCATCCTCCTTGTATCCGACAGCCTCGAGCGGCAGGCCGGGGCAGGATTTTGGATAAAGGATCGACATCAGGAAAATGTAGCCTGCATACATCGAGGCCAGCACGAGGCCGGGGATGAATGCGCCCTCATACATGTCGCCAACCGAACGGCCGAGCTGGTCAGCCATGACGATGAGCACGAGCGATGGCGGGATGATCTGCGCAAGTGTACCGGACGCTGCAATGACGCCGGAGGCAAGCCGCCGGTCGTAGCCATAGCGCAGCATGATCGGCAGCGAGATCAGGCCCATCGAAATGACGGAGGCAGCGACAACGCCGGTCGTGGCGGCGAGCAACGCGCCCACGAACACCACTGCATAGGCAAGACCACCGCGGATGGTGCCGAAGAGCTGGCCGATGGTGTCAAGCAGGTCTTCCGCCATGCCGGAGCGCTCCAGCACCAGCCCCATGAAAGTGAAGAACGGGATGGCGAGCAGCACGTCGTTGTTCATCGTGCCGAAGATGCGCTCGGGCATCGCCTGCAGGAAGTCTGGCCGGAAGAGGCCAAGCTCGATGCCGACAAAGGCGAAGAACAGGCCGTTGGCGGCAAGCGCGAAGGCAACAGGATAGCCGAGCAGCAGAAAGGCCACGAGCGCCGCGAACATGATCGGCGCCATGTTGTCCTTGACGAAGCCGCCTATGCCGCCAGATGCGGCCATGGCATCGCCAGGGCTGAGGATCAGAAATACAAACGCGGTGGCGATAAGCCCAGCCGCGGAGAGAATGCGGGAACCGGTCATCGGTCTATCTCCGGAAATGGTTGGGCGCGTCAGCGCTTTTCAGCGGCGAGTTTTGCCGCCTCGAGTTTTTCGGCTTCATCCTTGGCGACCTGCGCGATGCGCTCGGCCTCCGCCTCGGCAAGGGCATGATGCCCGCCGCCAAGTCCCGTATCCTCAAGCTCGCCGCGCATGATTGCGATGCGCTTGATGAGCTCGGAGACACCCTGTGCAAACAACATTGCAAAACCGATCATCAACAACGCCTTGGCCGGCCATTGTGGCAGGCCACCGGCATTGAGTGATTGCTCATTGACCGCGTAGGAGCGCTGGAAAAACGGGATGCTGTAGTAGACCATCAGCGCCGCAAACGGCATCAGGAACAGGGAATGCCCGACCAGATCGATGATGTTGCGCGTGCGGTAGGACAGCTTTGAATTGATGATGTCGATGCGGATATGTTCGCCGACAAGCAGGGTCCACGGTGCGCACAGCAGAAACACGCAGCCAAACAGCACCCATTGCAATTCAAGCCAGGCATTGGATGAAACATCGAACAGCTTGCGGATGACCGCATTCACGCAAGAAACGGCAATGGCA
Organism: Allobosea sp.; assembly: GCA_051650165.1. GTDB lineage: Bacteria > Pseudomonadota > Alphaproteobacteria > Rhizobiales > Beijerinckiaceae > Allobosea. The sequence continues at coordinate 2,434 of JBOFIL010000397.1, read as the reverse complement.
ACCAGAATGGCCCAGGCAACATAGCGCCCGATTCTGGTGTTCAGCGCGTCAATGCCGCGGCTGAGGGAAATCAAGCCACCCACGAAAACCTCCCTGGATTGTGTCAGACTTGTGATAGTGAACGTGGGTTAGCGGAGTTATGCGCTGCACACAAGCGTCAATGCGTTTTATTCAAGACTATCAATAGTTTCGTATGAGACGAAATTGTTTCACTGGGAACTATTTACCCGGCCATTGGCCCACATCGCGACCAATGCGGCCAGGGTGAAAGCAAAGATTGCAGTGGTCAGGGCAGGTGGCCACAGAACCACCCATGATGACAGGAAAATCGCGCAGACCGCGCCAAAGCCGAGCTGCGCCGCCCCCATGAACCCGGCAGCCGAGCCAGCCAGCTCCGGCTTGACCGAGAGGCCGCTTGCTGTTGCCGTCGGCACACTCAACCCATTGCCAACGGCATTGAACATGAGGGGAATGAACAGCGCTGCCGGAGACCACAGGGCGGTGAAAGGTGCCACAAGCGTGACGCTCACCGCCACAATGGAGATCAGGAGCCCCGCCAGGCTGAGGCGGTTTGCGCCAAATCGTGCGCTCAGCCGCCCGGTCAGATAATTGCCGCACATATAGCCAAAGGCATTGAGAATGAACCACAGGCTGTAGCTTTGCGCCGTGCCGCCCATGGTCTCGACCACGAGATAGGGCGCGGCGGCGATAAAGGAGAAGAAGCAGGCGGATGTCATGGCCAGCACAAAGGTGCTGACCAGGAAGTTGCGGTCGCTCACCAGCTCCGGAATGGCGCGCAATGTATCGAGCAGACCGGAGTTCGCGTGCCGCGCCGGAGCGGTCTCTTTCAGGCGTGGGAAAACCAGCATCATGATGGCGGCCGCCAGCAGGCCCATGGCAGCGAAGATCGCGCGCCAGCCCAGACCAGCATCGAGCCATGCGCCCAGCAGCGGCGAAACCATGGGCACAACCATCATCGCCATGGTGACATAGCCAAGCCGGCTCGCCGTCTGGTTATGGTCGGACGTATCGCGGATGATGGCGCGCACCAGCGCGAAAGTGGTGCCTGCACCCGCAGCTTGCAGGCCGCGCGCCACCACAAGCGTGGCCAGATCAGGCGCGGCAAGACCGAGGAGAGAGCCCGCGAAAAAGAACAGGATGGCAGCGATGACGCAGGGCCGACGCCCATAGCGGTCCGACAACGGGCCGACCACGAGCTGTGCCAGCGCCACGGTGACGAGATAGACGCTGAGCGTCAGCTGCACCGAGGCATAGCTCTCGTTCAAGGCGCGCGCCATGGTGGGGGTGGCGGGCGCAAGGCTGTTGAGCGCGAATGGCTGGAGCGAGGAGAGCGCCACCAGCAGGACAAGGCCCGGATCTGCTGGCCGGGTTGCGGCGGGCTGCTCCGGCAAGGACCGATCTGTTTCAGGCATCATGCACCGATGTGGAGACGGCCTTGACCGGCACGCGATCTGCCAGGCGCTTCACGCGTTGGCGATGCAGTGCATAGAGCCCGGAACCGACGATCAGCACCGCGCCGACCAGCGCCAGGAAATCCGGCCATTCGCCAAAAACAACGAAGCCCATGATCAGCGCGAACACCAGCACCGAGTAGCGCAGGGCAGAAACGAGCGCGACATCGCCATCGCGGTAAGCAATGATGATGCAGGTGTTGCCAAGCGCGACCATCACAGCCGCCCCCAGCAGATAGAGTATCGTCTGCGATGACAGCGCGCCCCAAGGCTGCAGGCCCACAACGCTTTTGCCCACAACGCTTTCGCCGATTCCAATCATCGCGCCGCATATCATCACGGCCAGCGTCGTGGCGAAGGCAACGACGCCCGACGGCACATCATCGGAAATGTTGCGGGTGACAAGATCACGCACGGCCACCAGCGCCGCAGAGATCAGAGCCAGAACGGAGTAGACATTGAAGCCCTCGGAGCTTGGCTTGACCACCAGCAGCACACCAAAAAAGCCGATGATCAGCGCCAATCCGCGCCGCCAGCCAATACGGTCCATGCCCATGATCGCCGCGAGTGCCACAATCATCAGTGATGCAGCCTGCAGAATGGCAGTGATATTGGCGATCGGCAGCTTCGCGAGCGCCGAGATGAAGGTGAAAGCAACCAGCCCCTCCAGCGCCGCCCGCAAGGCGACACGGGGTCGCCACATGGCGGAAAGCGAGCCCGCCTGGCCCAGCGCGATGACAATGCCGAATGTGACCAGGCTGGCAAAGAAGCCGCGCACCGCCAACACCTGGCTGACGGGCAGGCTCGCGGTGGCAAGCTTCACGAGCGCATCATTGACCACAAACAGCGCCATGGCTCCCACCATGGCAAGGCTGCCCCGGCTTTCAGCTGATAACGCCATCAGGAGGGCAAACAGGAAAGGGACAGCGGCACGTCCACATTCCAGTAGAGGTCAACGTTCC
>JBOFIL010000396.1:0-2389 GCA_051650165.1 Allobosea sp. | reverse complement strand
ACCGCGCCATCTGGAACCAGCTTTGGCAGGGCTATCTCACCTTCTATGAAAGCGGTGTGGCTGATGCTGTCTCCGACACCACCTTCACGCGGCTGACCAGCGGCACCGAGCCCATGGGCGGGTTCATCGCGGAAGACGAGACGGGCCGCGCCATAGGGCTGGTGCATTGGGTGACGCACCGCACCTGCTGGTCGACGCGCGACACCTGCTACTTGCAAGACCTCTTCGTTTCGCCCGATGTGCGCGGCGGCGGCCATGGCCGGGCGCTGATCCAGGCGGTTTATGCGCATGCAACCGCCATGAATTGCCAGCGCGTCTATTGGCAAACACATGAGACCAACAAGACCGCGCAGGAGCTTTACAACCGCGTGGCCGAGCATTCCGGCTTCATCGTCTATCGCATGCAGATCGAGTGAAGATCAGGCGGGATTTGCCCTGGGCTTGTAGGGCTTGAATGGTGCCATACCCGCCCGCGCCAGTGCATCGGCCCGCTCGTTCATCTCATCGCCGGCATGGCCCTTGACCCAGTGCCAAGCAATCTCATGGCGCTGGAGCGCGGCATCAAGCGCCTCCCACAAATCCTGATTTTTCACGGGCTTCTTGTCAGCGGTGCGCCAGCCATTCTTTTTCCAGCCCTTCATCCAGCCAGTGACACCGCCCTTCACATATTGGCTGTCGGTATGCAGATCGATACGGCAGGGCCGGGTCAGCGCCTTCAGCGCGGCGATGGCGGCGGAAAGCTCCATGCGGTTGTTGGTGGTCTCAGCCTCGCCGCCGGAAAGTTCTTTCTCCTTGCCGCCATAGACAAGGATCGCGCCCCAGCCGCCTGGGCCGGGGTTGCCGGAGCATGCGCCATCTGTCCAGATCGAGACGCGGTTGAGGGCGTCTGTCATGGCGTCTGTCATCACATCAGCCCATATTCGCTGGCGTTGGAGATGCGGCGATGGAAGGCGAGCTTGCGGTCATATTCCAGCGGGTCTTTGGGCCGCACCAGCGCGCCTGGCGGCACATTGAGCCAATCCACCAGCCGCGTCAGCAAGAAGCGCAGCGCTGAGCCCCGGCAAAGCTGCGGCAAGGCGGCAATCTCCGGCGCGGTCAGGGTGCGCTCGCGCTGATAGCCCGCCAGCAATGCAGCGCCCTTGGTGAGGTTGAACGAAGCATCTGCCTCGAAGCACCAGGAGTTGAGGCACACGGCAATGTCATAGGCGAGCGCATCGGTGCAGGCGAAATAGAAATCGATCAGGCCCGAACACCTCGTGCCGATGAAAAACACATTATCGGGGAAGAGATCGGCATGGATGACGCCTTCAGGCAGCCCCTGCGGCCAGCTTGCATCATGGATGGCCAACTCCTCAGCAATGCGGGCGGCAAGCCCCGGCGAGACCTCCCCGGTGCGTGTGCCTGCCTGCTCCGCCAGTGGCCGCCAGCCAGACACCGAGAAAGGGTTAGGCCGGCGCATGTCGAAGCCCGCACCAGCCTTGTGAAGCTTTGCGAGCGCCGCGCCCAATTCACCGCAATGAGCCACGTTGGGGCGCTTGACCGAGACACCATCGAGAAATGTCACGATCGCCGCTGGCCGCCCGGCACAATCGCCCAGCGCCTCGCCCATGCGGTTGCGCACCGGGCTGGGAGAAGCTAGCCCATGGGCGGCGAGATGATCCATGAGGTTGATGAAAAACGGCAGATCCTCGCGCGGCGCACGCGCCTCATACAGGGTCAGGATAAAGCGGCCCGTCGTGGTCTGGAGAAAGAAATTCGAGTTGGAAACGCCCTCGGCAATGCCCTTGAACGAGGTCGCCTCGCCAAGATCATAGGTCGCCAGAAAGCGCGCCAGTTCCTCATCGGTGACATCGGTGTAGACAGCCATGGCTATTGCGCCGCACCGGCTTCGCTTGCCTCTGGCCGGAGGCTCCTTGGCAGCGGGAAAAACACGCTTTCATCCGCCGTAGAGACCGTCTCGACGTGCACATCAAAGCGGGCGGCGAAGGCGTCGATGATCTCCTCGACCAACACCTCCGGCGCGGAGGCTCCGGCTGTTACGCCAAGGCGCGTGATGCCCTCAAAAGAGGGCCAGTCAATCTCCTCGGCGCGCAGCACCAGTTGCGAGATGCGGCAACCGGCGCGCTCGGCGACTTCGCGCAAGCGCTGCGAATTCGACGAGTTCTGCGAGCCCACCACAATCATCGCCTCGACCTGCGGCGCGACGCGCTTCACCGCCTCCTGCCGGTTGGTGGTGGCGTAGCAGATGTCTTCCTTGTGCGGGCCGATCACATCGGGAAAGCGCGCACTCAAGGCCGCGACAACTGCCGCTGTATCATCCACCGAGAGAGTGGTCTGAGTCACGTAAGCCAGTGCACCGGCGGTATCGGGAAGCCCGGCCACATCCTCG
>JBOFIL010000395.1:0-2314 GCA_051650165.1 Allobosea sp. | reverse complement strand
TGCGCCGGCAGCACCTGCCCCAGCGGTGTGCGATAGAGGCTTCCCGGCCCGGCATATTCCGGCCCCGCCGCGACCAGCAGCGCCCCGCCCTCGCGCACATAGCGCACGATGTTCTCGTAGTGGACCAGTGGCAGAATATTCTGGTTGGCGTAGCGATCAAAGATGATCAGATCGAACTCCTTGATCTTGACCTGAAACAGCTCGCGCGTCGGGAAGGCGATCAACGAAAGCTCATTGATCGGCGTGCCGTCCTGCTTTTCGGGCGGCCGCAGGATGGTGAAATGCACCAGATCGACATTGGCATCGGCCTTCAACAGGTTGCGCCATGTCCGCTCGCCGGCATGGGGCTCGCCCGAGACAAGCAACACGCGCAATTTGTCGCGAATGCCCTCCACGGTCACGACCGCGCGGTTGTTGACCAATGTCAGCTCACCTTCCAGCGGAGCCGCCTCGATGTCGATGACATTGGGCCCGCCGCGGTCAATGCGGACGGGTAATTGCAGGATCGCGCCTGCCTGCATTTCGCGCCGGCCAATCTCCTCGCCATCCTTGCGGATGATGATCGCGGCGCGGCCCGGCCCGTTGCGCTCTTCAAGCTGCAATTTGACCATGACATCCTTGCCGACAATGCCAAAGCGTGGCGGCTCGATCAGCGCCAGACGCCGGTCAATCTCTCGGTTGCGCCCGGTCACCAGCGCATGCAGCGGCGCGCGCAAGCCAAGCGCTCCTACATCTGCCGGCAGATCATGCGCGAGCCCGTCAGTGATCATGATCGCGCCGGCCACACGTGAGGCGGGCACATCGGAGAGCGCGGAGGAGAGCGCCTCGAACAGGCGCGTGCCATCTCCCGATGTCGCATCGCTGGTTTCGACAAAGCGCGGCTCGATTTCCTTGATGCCTGCGAGCGTGCGGGCCAGCTGTTCGCGGGCGGCTTCGGTCTGCTGGCTGCGGTCGGCGAGGCGGTTGGAGGCGGAGCGGTCCACCACCACGGCGACCACATCCTTCACCGGGTCGCGCTCTTCCTTGACGAGCGAAGGATCAGCCAAAGCAGCCACTAGCGCAGCGAGCGCCAGCGCGCGGATGAGCATCGCCTTGCCGCCGCGCCAGAAGGCGATGGCGCATATGATCAGCGCCAGCACGGCCAGTGCGGTCAGCCATGGCCATGGGATGAGTGGCGAGAATGCGATGCTCCACATTTAGAGGCCGCTCCACATGGCTATTGCCCCAACCGCTCTAACAGCGCCGGCACATGCACCTGATCGGCCTTGTAGTTGCCGGTCAGTGCATACATCACGATATTGATGCCGCCGCGCAGGGCTAGCTCGCGCTGGCGTGGATTGCTGCCAGAGAGCGGCACCAAGGGCTCGCCGCGCCGGCCCACAGCCCAGGCCGAGGCCAGATCATTCGAGGTGATGATCAGTGGCGACACGCTATCGCCCGAACGGGCAGGGCGGCGGCCATCCTCGGCGACGGGTGGTAAGGTCTCGGTCCAGGTCTGGCCATTGGCATAGCGCCCGACAAAGCCATCGACCATGTAGAAGGTCTTGGTCAGCACATGATCACGCGGCACAGGCTCAAGCTCGGGCACATCGAGCGTGGCGAGCATCCGGCGCAGCGCGATGCTCTCCGGCGTTGGTGGGCCACCGGGGCGCGCGGTCAGCGCATCGCGCGTATCGAAAATCACCAGCCCGCCGCCCTTCATGTAGGCATCGAGCTTGCGGATGACCTCCGGCGCGGGGTTGGGCTTGCCGCCAAGAATGGGCCAATACAGCAGCGGGAACAGCGCCAGTTCGTCGCGTGCCGGATCAAGCCCCACCGGCTCTCCCGGCTCCAGGGCTGTGCGCACGCCCATGACTTGCGTCAGCCCTATAAGGCCGGCACGGCTCATCTCGTCGAGGCTGCGATCTCCCGTGACGATGTATGCGAGACGGGTCGATTTGGCGGCATCGATCAGTGCTTTTGGTACAGTGGCGGGCGGGGCATCCGGGGCGGCACTTTGCGCTGCAAGCGGCTGGATTTGGATCAGCATCGCCACAACGATGACAAGACCAGCACCCGCGGCGGCAGCCTTGCTTAGGCCTTGCCTGACCCCACTTTGCCCGCGCCCGAAACCAAGCTTGCCAGCGAGCCACAATGTCAGCAGCGAATCTGCCAGCAGCAGGAGTAGCGCCGTCACGAACAAGGGGGCGCGCAGATCCTGCGCCGCCGTGCGAGAGATGGGCACGACGGGTGCGGAAAGGGATGTCAGTGGCATGGGCGTGAGCACATCGGCCTCGTTCAATGCGTTGACGGCGGTGAGGGCATCGCCTGTGCC
>JBOFIL010000394.1:0-3397 GCA_051650165.1 Allobosea sp. | reverse complement strand
GAACCAGCCGCGCGAGATGCGCTGAAGGCCGAAAGCCTTCACCACGGTCTGTGCGCCGACATTCTCCTGCACCACGCCCAGCTCGCCCGCCTGCGCCTGCTTGACGCTGTAGCTGGCTGTCACGGCCCAGGGTGTGATGATCTTCGGCCCGATCAGCACAACCGGGAAGATCAGCAGTGCGACAAGCCCAAGCTGCCAGTTGAGGAACAGGAGCAGGATGATGCCCGACACCAGCTCAAGCAGGGGCAGCACGCCCCAGTTGGCGACATTGATCACCGCTTCCTCATACGTGATCATATCGTTGGAGAAGCGCGAGAGAACCTCGCCCTTGCGGCTACGGTTATAGAAGCTCACCGGCAGCTTCTGAATGTGGTCGAACAGGTTCTTGCGCACATCCGTGGTGATGGCGGCCGTGACCTTAGCATCCTGCCACTCATACCAGATCGCCACCACTGAGGTGATCAAACCGGCGACGCCAAGCACGGTGAGGATGAAAATCAGCTGCGAGCGGTCACCATCATCGAACACCTCGTCAATGAGGTATTTCAGCGCCAGCGGCATCAGCACATTGAACATCATCTCGACGAGAAGGCCGATCGAGACGAGGAAAATGCCCCAGCGATGGGGGCCGAGGAACGGCTTGGTGAAGAGATAGACTGATTTGAACGCACCAACCGCCTCGGTGGCGGTGTAATTCACCGGGCCGTCATCATCCTCATCGTCGTCATCGTCATCATCATCGTCGTCGTCTTCGTCCTCGTCATCATCCTCGTCCTTGGCGCGCTTGCGCTCCTTGGTGGCGGATTTCTGGGCGGGATCGACGGCGCCCGGCTTGGAGACATCAGTCTTGGAGACATCAGCCTTGGGGACATCAGTCTTGGAGACATCAGTCTTGGCCGGCTCCGATACTGGCGAGGCGACCGCAGCAGCCACGAGTGGCGCGGCAGTCGCAGCTGGATCTGCCTTGGCCGGTATAATCGATTTGAGGGGCACCGAGGCGGCTGTGCCCGCTTCTGGCGTCAGAACTGAGCCCTTTGCAGAGGCTTTCTCCGCAGCGGTGCTTTTGGCGGCTGCCACAGCCTTGCCCTTGGCCGCTTTGCCCTTGGCAGGTTTGGCAGAGGGCTTGTTGCCCTTGCCGCCCTTTTTCTTGTCGTCGCTCACATTTGCCCCCTTCCCGGCTTGTGGCCGGTGGTAAACCCCAGGGCGCGCGGCTGTTATTCGCTTGGCTTCATCCGGTCATAGAAGCAGTAGCGAAGGCTCTCTGAGTCCTCGTACCACTGGCCGGGGCCCTTCTTGGCCTCGAGCGTGCGCGCCCAAAGCTTGTCAAGCACGTCCCGGCGCTCAAGGGCAAGGTCGAAATCCTTCTCGAAGAACATCTCCGACCATTCCCACCATGTTGCCAGCGTCTTCACGCCGCGCAGCAAGTCATACATGTCCAGCACATCCGAGGTCAGATCGCTGGTTGCCGAGCCGAAATACACGCCGGTCTTGATCACGCGATGCAACTCGGAGATCGCCTTGCGGGCCTTGGTCTTCGTGCAATAGGCGAGGCAGCTCGAATAGACGAAATCGAAGGATTGATCCTTGAACGGCAGGTTCGAAACATCGCCGAAGATGTTGTAGGGCTTGATCGCCTCCGGCGTCTTGTCATGGATGTAGCGGTTGTTCTCGATGCCCCAAGCATCGATGCCCCGCTCACGCAGCGCGCCGACCAGCTCGCCAGAAGCCGAACCCGCGATCAACAGTTTGAACTTGGGCCCGGCCTTCCAGACCATGCGCATCACGTCGATGATGTAATCCGGGTCTGAGAAGCGGCTCCACACCTCGCCATAAGGCCCGACGCCGCGATACTTGTCGAAATAAGTGCGATCGATGCGCGATGACGGCTCCGGCACAATCACCGGGTTCGGCTCTGTTGCGGCCAGCGCCTTGGCGATGCCCTTGTCATAGCGCTGCTTCATGATCTGGGTGAGGATCATGTCAGTCGCCATATCAGACGAGTCGAGCAGGCCATTCAGGGTCGAGTCGAACAGATAATCACCCACCAGGATCATGCCCGGATGTTCTTTGGGCTCCGGAATGTGATTGGTGACAGGATCGCGAACTGGCACGCCGCCGGGAATGGCATTCACCGATGCCAGCCAGCGATGCGTCTTGATTTCCAGCAGATGCTCCTTGGCGTTGCCAAATTCAGCCGGCAAGGTCTTGAGCGCAATGTCAGCCAATTGCTCATCATTGAGGTTGGCATAGGCCAGCACATCAGAGCCCGAAATCAGCCAATTGAGCACGCCGTATCCCGCCGCATCATGGCGCGCGCCCTCGATATAGACGCAGCAGCCGCCAAAGGCTTCCGACATGAACCAGGAGCCATTCACCTTGCCATCCCAGAATGGCTTGTCGAACAGCGCTGCCACGCGCAGATAATGCGCTGGCCGATCAAAATGCGCGATGTGCTTGGACATCGCTGTGCGCAGCTTTTCATTGCCCCACTCGATGGTGCCAAGCCAGTTATGCGGCAAGCACATCAGCACAACATCGAAATCGCGCTCTTCCGGGCCTATGCCATTCATCATGTGCAGGCGGTATTTGCCGGCTTCGGTCTTGTTGACCTTGAGCACACGGTGGTTGAACTGCACCTCGGCATCGATATTGGCTTTCAGCCCCTCGACCAGCTGCTCATTGCCATTCTGGATCGAGTAGACATCGATGTAGCCATCAAGGTCCATCAGGTAGTTCTTGAGGGCATTCAGCCCGTTGGTGATGTGCATCTCGGAGGCAACGTCCGAGCGCGCCATGACGCGGAAGAACTTGCGCGCCATCGGATCCTCAACCTCATCGTTGAGCACATCCTCGGCGGTTTCCCAGGTCCAGTCATGGTCGTTGTCGTGTTTGCCGACGCCTTCATAATAGGAGGCATGGCTCATCTTCTGGCCGCAGAGCTTGCGGAATTTGCGGATGGCGTTGGCGGTCTTCTTGCCATAGGCCGCTTCCATGCCATCGACGCCGTGAATGATCTTGCCATCCAGCATCACGGCATCGGAATCCATCGGCACAGTCTGGAAGCCGAACTCCTCGATCAGGTCGCGCAGCGGATCGGGGCCGAGGCTCGAATAGCCATAGATTTCAGCAACGCCCGCCTCATACATCGCCGGGGCCGTATCGAATGTGCGCGTGACAATCTTGCCGCCAAGGCGATCACTCGCCTCGAAGATGGTGACCTTGGCCAGATCACCGATCTTTTTCTTGACGTGATAGGCCGACATCAGGCCGCCAGGGCCGCCGCCAACAATCGCCAGATTAATCATCACCACATCCACTCTTGTCATCGCCTGCATCTCAGGCGTCAGTTTCGTTCTTGATGCCACTCGCATGCCCGATCAAGCTTGAACGCCAGATG
>JBOFIL010000393.1:0-2777 GCA_051650165.1 Allobosea sp. | reverse complement strand
CAAAGCCCTGAGATCACGCTAGGTCAAAAGCAAACCTCTGACAAGAACGTTTCATGAACTTTCTTGCGCGCGTGGCGCAGCGATGCGTTTTCGGATTTGCATGAGAAGCACAGGCAACGCCAGCGCCAGACTGATCGCGATGGAGGAGGGCCTCGCCACGATCATTGGCAGGCCGGCCATGCCGATCAGCCAGCGCTCCCACATCGACATCGGCGCGAGGAACCAGCCGGCAAAGGCCGCCGAGAAGAAGGTAATCGACACGATACAGGCGGCTGTCGAGATGATCAGCTCATAGGCCGTAAAACCCGGCACCATGATCAGCATGGAGGGCGAATAGACGAAGACGAAAGGCACCATGACCTTGCCGAGAGCGAGGCGGAAGGCGGTGTTGCCGGTTCGGAATGGGTCGGCCCCGGCCATGCTCGCACCCGCATAGGCGGCGATGGCGACAGGCGGCGTCACATCCGCCAGCACGCCATAATAGAACACGAAGAAATGCGCGACGAGCGGCGTGACGCCCAGCATGGCGAGCGCGGGCGCCGCCACCGTCACCATGATGATGTAGGTCGCGGTGGTGGGCACGCCGCAGCCGAGCAGGATGCAGACAATCGCGGTGAGGATCAGCGTGAAGAACAATGTTGCGCTCTTCAGATCAAACGGCAGGATCGGCAGGGCCTGAGTGACCCACTCGGCGGCGGAGGCCGAGCTTGTCGTGACGATCCAGGAAATCTTGAAGCCAACACCGGTCAGCGTCACCACACCAACGATGATGCCGACGGTCGCAGCTGCCGCGCCGACGCCAATGGCATATTTCGCGCCGACAACGAAGGCATCCACCAGCGTATCAAGCTGCTTGCGGCCATCGGGGCGGCTGAAATAGCCATGCGCCATGATGGCGAAAGCAATGAGCGTCAGTGCGAAATTGACGCCTGGCATGCGTAGCAGCTCGAAAGGCGCACCTACACCTACAATGATGCTCAGCGCCATCGCGACCGCTGCGCGGTGTTTCGCCATCGCCAGCAACATGCAGGCCGTGATGCCCCAGAAGGCGGCAAGATATGGCGTATAGCCCGAGAACAGAACCGACAGCAGCACGATCAGCGGAGAAAGCGCCGGCCAATCCTCGCGGAAGACCGTGCGCAGCTTCGGCATCTCGCTTTCATCCATGCCACGCATGCCGGAGCGCCGCGCCTCGAAATGCACCTGCATCAGCACGCCGAAGAAATGCATGAAAGCCGGGATGATCGCAGCAATGACAATGGTGGTGTAGGGCAGGTTGAGAAACTCGACCATGAGGAAGGCAGCAGCGCCCATGATCGGCGGTGTGATCTGGCCGCCGGTGGCAGCCGTGGACTCAACCGCCGCCGCAAAATGGCGCTGATAGCCCAGCCGGATCATCATCGGGATCGTCAACGAACCCACAGTCACCGTGTTTGCGACGGATGAGCCGGAGATCATGCCGAACAACGCCGAGCCAAAGATCGAGACCTTCGCCGGCCCGCCCGAGAAGCGCCCCGCGACTGCCGCGGCAACACCGATGAACAGCCGCCCGAGGCCCACCTTGGTGGCGAGCACGCCGAACAACACGAAATGGAACACGTAAGTCGCGACCACGCCGAGCGCGACGCCGTAAACGCCCTGGCTGGTGAGATAGAGATGGTTGACCACAGTCGACCAGCTCGCGCCTGGATGGATCAGAACGCCGGGAAACCACGGGCCGAACAGCGCATAGACCATGCAGACCAGCGCGATGACAGGCAGGCCCCAGCCAATGGCGCGGCGCGTCGCCTCGATCAACGTGACCAGCATCAGCGTGCCCATCGCCACATCAAGCGTGTTGGGATTGCCGACGCGAAAGGCAAGATCGGTGAATATCCACGGCACATATAGGGCCGAGATCGCCGCAAGAATGGCAAGAACCCAATCGCCCAATGGAATGCCGCCGGGCCGCAGAACGCTTGAGGCATGCACCTTCTGGCCGTCATTGCGCGACCAGGCGAAGACCAGGAAAATCAACCCGATGACGAAGGCGAGATGGATGCCGCGATGCGTCGTCTCGCGCAGCAGGCCAAACCCCGCCGTGTAATAATGGAAGGCCGAGAGCATAAGCAGCATCGCGCCGACGGCCAGCGCTGTCACCGATGGCAGCTTGCGGAACTGCATTTCCGGATCAAGCTCTTCTTCCAGCTTGCGCAGCTCGGCTTCATCCGCCGTCTTGATGGAAATCCCGGTCATGATGCCCCCCGACTTTTTTGTCTTACGGTGTTATCTCGCGTGCTCATGGCGTCGCAGATCAAAAACCCATCCGCACAGTTTGCACGGATGGGCCAAGATTATCCCCGAATGCAGGCAGCCTTACTTCAGCAGGCCGGCTTCCTTGTAGAAGCGCTCTGCGCCGGGGTGCAGCGGCACGCCGGTCAGGCCATCAAGCGCGGTCTTGGACTGGATCGATTTGCCCTTGGCGTGGCCGGCATCCAGCACGGCGCGGGTCTTTTCGGACCAGAGCCCCTTGGTGACGGCATAGATGGTATCAGCCGGCACCTTGGCCGAGGTGACCCAATGCGCGCCCACGGCCAGCGTCGAGACCGCACCGATGTCCTTGTAGGTGCCGGCTGGGATGGCATCGGCCGAGAAGAAGGGGAAATCCTTCCTGAGCTTGTCAGCAGCAGGGCCTGAGATCGGCAACAGATCAATGCCGGAGCCGGTCGAGGCCAGCTCGGAGATGGCTGCCGCCGGGAAGCCGCCGGTGAAGAAGAAGGCATCGACCGAGCCGTCCT
>JBOFIL010000392.1:0-4597 GCA_051650165.1 Allobosea sp. | reverse complement strand
GAACCCGTGCTGCGTGAGGCGCGGGCCATGTTTTTGTGAGGAACTTCATGCGCAGGCTCACGCGCAGTTGCGCCGGCCTGGATGCGTGATGCGCACCCCGTTTTGAGCATGATGCTTTAGATGTGAATTGTGGCATGCGCGCCTCGCTGGCATGCGCACAAAGCCGCTAAGGTTCGCTGGTGATTCGCTCTCTCACCCTCGTTTCAGCCATGGCACGCACAGCGCGATGAAGATCACGCTTTCGCTCTCTCCATCACGCCGCACGGCCCTGATGCTGGGGCTGACTGGCCTGTTGATCGCCGGTTTTGCCAGCGTGCTGCTGCCCTCTGATTACGCCTTGCCGGTTGCTATCCTGATTGCCGGCGGCGCGCTCCTTGGCGCAAGCTTCGTGCTTGACGCAACATTTCGCCGGGATTTCGAGCGCATTCTGGCGCTTCTCGGAGAGTTCAAGGTTCGCCATGCGCAGATGAAGCTCAAGCTCGATGCCGTTGAGCAGCGGCTCGACAGCCAGCCCATGACCGAGATCGATGCCGCGCCGGCCCGCGCGCAACTCGCGGAACTGACCGCCGAAGTCGGCATTCTGGGTGGTTTGCTGCAAAATGTGGCCCAGACGCTGTCCGCCCATGAGGAGCGTCTTGAGGAGCGTTCCGGCGCTGAGGAAGAGGCAGTGGTGGTTGTGGCGCATGAGCCAGCCCCTCATGCGCTAAAGCCCGTCCCGCAACTCGCGGCGGCTCCTGCGCCGATCAGGCAGGAGCCCACGCTGGCAAATCCGGCTCGTCTCGACATTCCCGAGCCCGATGCCGCCGTTTCGGCGCGGCACCGCGAGCAGGATGCGGCGAGGGGCGAGGCGATTGCAGCAGCGCTCGCAGCAGCATCAATCGAAATTCATCTCCAGCCCATCGTGCAGCTGCCTGCCCGCCGCACTGTTGGCTATGAAGCACTGGCGCGGCTCAGGCTATCCGAGACGGAACTGCTGCTGCCAGCGCAATTTCTTGCCGTGCTTGAGGAAAGAGGCCTGTCTTCGACGCTCGATGCGCTGGTTCTGACGCGCGTTCTCGCCATTGCGCGCTTTCTCTCGGCAAGGCCGGGCGATCTGTTTGTCTCGTGCAACATCAGCGCCTCCACCTGGGGCAATGCCCGTTCGGTGACATCGATTGGCAAGCTCATCGAGAATTACCGCGATTTCTCCTCTCGGCTGGTGCTGGAGATGCCGCAACGCGTGTTCCGCGCGCTTGATCCGGCCAGCCTTGGCATCATTGGCGGCATCACGGCGGCAGGTGCGCGATTCGCCATCGACCAGTTGGGCGATCTGCGGCTCGATCCACGCGGATTGGCGGATCGCGGCGTGCGCTTCGTCAAGGCCCCGGTCTCGCTGCTGCTGGCCGCGCGCGATGGGCGCCACCCGCTGGAAATCGATATTTCAGATCTGTCATCCATGCTCGACCGGGTTGGTGTCACGCTGATCGGCGAGAAGGTCGAGGATGATCGCGGCGCGGCTGACCTGATCGACATGGAGGTCGCCTATGGGCAGGGGCTCGCCTTCGCGCCGCCCAAACTGGCACGGCCCGAGGTGTTTCTGGAGCCGACTGCCCGCAGCCTCGAGCAACCCGTTGCACCGCCAGCGACGCCTGCGCCCGAGGCAGAGCCGCAACAGGAGCGTCGCTCGTTCCGCTCCGTGCTGCGCCGCGCCAGCGCCTGATCAAGGCCGCCCATGCCCGCAAAGACACTCACCAGCTTTTCAGAGGTTTCAGCCCAATACGACGCTGTTCTTTGCGATGTCTGGGGCGTCATCCACAACGGCGTGCGCCCGTTCGCACCAGCCTGCGACGCATTGCAGCGGTATCGCGCCCATGGTGGCCGCGTGTTGCTGGTCTCGAATGCGCCCCGCCCCGGAGGGTCGGTACGCCAGCAATTGGCGCATATCGGCGTGCCGGCAGACATATACGACGATGTGCTCACATCCGGCGATGTCACGCGTGGGCTGATTGGCGAGCGGGCGGGGGAGCCCTTGCTGCATATCGGCCCTGAGCGCGACATGCCGCTGTTTGCCGGATTGGATGCACCAAGGGTGCCCGTTTCGCAGGCGCGCTACATCGTCTGCACCGGCCTGATGGATGACGAGACCGAGACAGCGCAGGACTATTTGCCTGAGCTGACCGCCGCCCATGCGCTCGGGCTCCATATGATCTGCGCCAATCCCGATCTGGTGGTGGACCGGGGCGGGCGGAATATCCCCTGTGCCGGCGCAATCGGCGCGGCGTATGAGGCGCTTGGCGGCACAGTCACCTATCCCGGCAAGCCATACCGGGCGATCTATGATGTGGCTTTCGAGCGGCTTGGTACGATCCTTGGCAACACGCCTGACCTCGCGCGCCTCATCGGCGTTGGCGATGCGATCCGCACGGATATTGCCGGCGCGGCAGGGTTCGGAATTGCCTCATTGATGGTGCTGGAGGGCATTCATGCTCATGAGACCGCCGGCCTGGATGAGCCCGAAATCATGAATTGGATAGGCATGCAGGCATGCCAGCCGAGTTACGTCATGCACAGGCTTGGCTAGTGAACGGGCTTGGTTGACAGGCGCTTGCGCTCAGCCAACCAGCAGCATGTCGATGGCGTCCTGATTGAGCGCTTCCTTGTGCCCCGGCCCGTGGGTCAGGCGCTCCTCATTGCGCTTCTGCGTGGTTATTTCCCGGTCGGCAGCAGCCAATGCGCCATTGGCGGCACGGGCTTTCTCGACGAAATGATCGAGCCGGTGACCAATCGCATCAAGGGAGTCTGTGACGCGCTTGAGCCGCTGCCCGCTCAGATCCTGGAAGCTGCACACTTCCATCAATTCCATCATCTTCAGCTCGACATCGCTGGGCTTCAGCGTGCCCATGGCGGCAGATGCCAGCACATTCTCGGCAGTGTCCAGGATGCGGTCAGCGGCAGAGCGCGTTGCCTTGCCCACATCTTCAAGGTCGCCGCGGATGCTGGGCAATTTGGCCTCAGCTATCTCGGGGGCCCGCAGAGCGTTGATCGCAAGGCGCAGCTCAGTGACATAAGCTGCAATTCCTGCGACTTCGCGCTGCAATGTCTGGAGTGTTAACGGCGCTTGCGACACGAGCAACTCCGGCACTCTCAAGCGATTTTTGGCGATGAAACTGACATCGGATGCGCATTCTGCGGCGTGACGGAATGCCGTCACGCGCCGCAGACAGCCTCGATCTTCGATTTCAAGGTCTGTGCGTTGAATGGCTTGACGATATAGTTGTTCACGCCTGCCTTCTTCGCCGCAATGACGTTCTCCGTCTTGGATTCAGCGGTTACCATGATGAACGGCGTGGTGCGCAGGCCATCATCGGCCCGGACCTGACGCAGCAGCTCATAGCCTGTCATGGGCTCCATGTTCCAGTCGGAGATGATCAGGCCATATCTGCGGCCACGCATCCGATCGAGAGCGGCGGTGCCATCGGAGGCATCATCAACATCCTCAAAGCCAAGCTGCTTGAGGAGATTGCGGATAATACGGACCATGGTCTGGTAATCATCCACGACCAGGATCGGCATCGAGAAATCGAGCGCCATGCGTCACTCCAAGCTAACGGGCGGATGTTCTTCCGCCTGACAATGCAATGCGGGCGTGTTCACTCGCCCATGCCCCTCAAACAAAGAATTAGAGCAGCGGATTTACGATCCGGTTAACCGCGACCATTGTGAGCAGATAAGTTTGATCCAAGTGCCGAAAACTGAGCGCCGATACCTGATCGGCGAGCCACCTGAGGGGCCACGAACGAAAGTCGCATGGCGCAAATCCCGCGCTCGCGCCATCCTTCGCAGGTGCAGCATAAATCTGTGCAATGCTGCAAATCCAGGTCACATCAGGCATGAGCATGATCACCAGGGATAGTGGGCCTGCGGGGCCCGGTTTCACGGTTCTCGCCTTCGAGGATCTGCGCATTGGCCAGCGCGAGGCGCTGCTGCGCACCGTGATGGAGCGCGATGTGGCGCTCTTTGCCGAGATCTCCGGCGATGCCAACCCCATCCATTTGTGCGACACCTATGCCGCCTCCACCCGCTTCGGCCAGCGCATTGCCCATGGCATGTTCACTGCCAGCCTGATCTCCTCCGTGCTGGGCACAAAGCTGCCGGGGCCGGGAGGGGTCTATCTCTCGCAAAGCCTCACATTCATTGCGCCGGTCAAGATCGGCGATGTGGTGGTGGCGTCCGTTGAGGTTGCAGAGCTCGTCACCGAGCGCCGGCGCGTGCGCCTCGCATGCGAATGCCTGGTGGATGGCAAGCTGGTGCTGGAGGGCGAGGCCTGGGTCGCCATGCCGCCCAGCAAGACCAAGGCCGCCTGAAGCGAGCGCCTTGACGTCTTGACAGGCTGCCGCCCCCGCCGCACCACATCGCCATGGATGCGACACCTGCCACCTCACTGCTGATCGAACGCACATGGCCTTTCGCCAATGTGTTTTCGGGCGTTTTGGCGCAACCCGTCATCGCCATCGGCAATTTCGATGGCGTGCATCTTGGCCATCTGGCTGTCATGAACGAGGCGAAAGCGCTATCGGCAAAGCTTGAACGCCCACTGGTTGCCCTCACCTTCGAGCCG
>JBOFIL010000391.1:0-1200 GCA_051650165.1 Allobosea sp. | reverse complement strand
TCGAGCTGCAGAACATGATCGGGCTCGATGTCTTCGTGCCCGGCAATCATGAGTTCGATTTCGGTAAGGACACGTATTTCAAGCGCATTGCCGAACAGAAATACCCCACCTTTGCCGCCAATATCCGCGATGCCTTTGGCAACATGCTGCCGGGCCATGAAGACAGCCGGCTGTTTGATCTGGGTGGTATCAAGGTTGGCGTCATCGGCCTTGCGCTGGAGACAACGCCGCTTTTGTCGCAGTCAGGCGATCTGAAATTCTCATCCGCCATGGAGGCCTTGCGCCGCGAGGCAGGCGAGTTGCGCCAGCGCGGCGCGGAGTTCCTGATTGCTGTGAGCCATACAGATCGCAGGGTGGACAATGAAATCGTCCGCTCGCGCCTTGTCGATGTGCTGCTCACCGGCCATGACCACGATCTGGCCGTCACCTATGATGGGCGCACCGTGATGGTGGAGTCGGGCGAGGAGGGCAATTACGTCACTGCCATCGATATTTCCACCAGCTTCACCGGCGAGGGCCGCGAGCGCCGCCTGACCTGGACGCCCGTTTTCCGCGTCAATGACAGCCGGGCCTTCGAGCCCGAACCGGAGGTGCAGGCCGTGGTGGCGCGGCTGGAGGCCGAGCTTTCGAAAGAGCTGGATGTCGTCATCGGCACGCTGGTGGAAGAGCTGGACTCGCGCACGGCCTCGGTGCGCTCCTCCGAAACATCGATGGGCAATCTCATCGCCGATGCGATCAAGCTCTCGGCGGGGGCTGATCTGGCCATCACCAATGGCGGCGGCATCCGCGGCAACAAGGTCTACCCCAAAGGCCACAGCTTCACACGCCGCGATGCGCTCACCGAACTGCCCTTCGGCAATGCCACAACGATGGTCGAGATCACCGGCAAGGACATCAAGGATGCGCTGGAAAACGGCGTCTCGCAGCTTGAGCAGCGTGCCGGGCGATTCCCGCAGGTTTCCGGGCTGAACATCGAGGTGGACAGCAAGGCGCAGGCCGGCTCACGCATTGTCCGCGTGATGGTCAATGGCCAGCCGCTCGATATGGAGAAGCGCTACCGCGTCGCGACCAATAATTTCATGATGCAGGGCGGCGATGGCTATTCAGCCCTTACCCGCGGCAAGGAGATCATCGGCTATACCGATGGCAAGCTCATGGCCAATGAGGTGATGATCCATGCCCGCCGCCTCGGCACCATCG
>JBOFIL010000390.1:0-2180 GCA_051650165.1 Allobosea sp. | reverse complement strand
CGGCCAGTTCAACACTTGAAATCAACGGACGGGTAGCTTTCCTGTCGACCCGCCCTGACAGACCGCACGTGGCGGGCCAGAAGCTGGGAAGTGAGCAGCGCCTAGAATAAAGCGCAGCATCGCATCATGCTGCCACAGCTTTTCGGGGCGGGAAACAGTGATCTCACATGATGCCATCATGCCGTTCGCATTTTTGCCGGGTTCATGGCATGTGTGCGAACACGCAACGACGTAATGGCCAAATGCGGCGTGTCTATGAAATGCGGACAACCATGACCAAACTTCTCCTCCCGGCCGCGATGGCGGCAACCATGATGTTTCCCGTCGCAGCAGAAGCGCAACAAAAGCCTGCACCCAAGCCAGGGCCTGGGCAGGCGCAGGCGATGCTGCTCGAAACATCAGGCAAGTGGCAGGCCTTCGCCACGCCGGCCCAGGGCGCTGCCCGGATCTGTTATGCACTCGGCACACCAGCGGAGCGCAAACCCGCCAACCTCAAGGATGTGAAGGGGTTTGTCTTCATCACCAGCCGCCCGGGACAAGGCGTACGGCACGAGATCAGCTTCGTGATGAATTTCGACCTGAAAGAAGGCGTTGAGCATCAAGCGCTGATCGGCGAAACGAAATTCTCCCTCGTCGCCAAGGGCCAGAACCTCTGGCTGCGCAACCCCGCCGAAGAATCGCGCCTGCTGGATGCGATGCGCCGGGGTTCGGCGCTGGAGGTGAAAGCCACCTCGAAACGGGGCAATGCCACGGCTGATCGCTATACCCTCGCTGGCATCGCCCAGACCGTGAAAAAGGCCGAGGACGCCTGCAAGTGAGCATGGAAACACAAGTCACCTTGACCAAACCCTCCCTTGTCGGGCTGACCCGCGCGCAGTTGCTGCAGGCGATTGCTGATGCCGGCATTCCGGAGCGCGAGCGCAAGATGCGCGCCCAGCAGCTCTGGCAATGGATCTATGAGCGCGGCGCGCGGGATTTTGACCAGATCGCCAATGTCTCCAAGGCGGTGAAATCCGCGATGGCCGAGCGCTGGACGCTGGATCGCCCCGAGATTGTCACCGAGCAAATCTCGGCAGATGGCACGCGCAAATGGCTGATCCGGATGCCGCCGACCGGCGCGAAAGATAAGGGTGCCGAGATCGAAACCGTCTACATCCCCGAGGCGGATCGCGGCACGCTCTGCGTCTCCAGCCAGGTGGGCTGCACGCTGACATGCACCTTCTGCCATACAGGCACGCAGCGCCTCGTGCGCAATCTCACCGCCGCCGAGATCGTGGCGCAGCTGATGGTGGCGCGCGACCGCCTGAATGACTTCCCGGTGCAGTCGAGCAAGACACCGCAGGAAGATGCGCCCCCGCGTGATCCGCTGCTGCCTGTCGAGGGCAGCCGCCTCGTCTCGAACATCGTGTTCATGGGCATGGGCGAGCCGCTCTATAACCGCGAGGCGGTGCGCGATGCCATTGACATCATGGCCGATGGCGAGGGGCTGGCGCTGGGGCGTCGTCGCATCACGGTCTCGACCTCGGGCGTCGTGCCGGAAATTGGCACATTGGGTGATGAAACCGGTGCTATGCTTGCCATTTCCCTCCATGCCGTGCGTGATGAGCTGCGCAACGAGCTGGTGCCGCTCAACAAGAAATACCCCATTTCCGTATTGCTTGAGGCCTGCCGCAACTATCCCGGCGTCTCGAATGCCAAGCGCATCACCTTCGAATATGTGATGCTGAAGGGCGTGAACGACTCAGATGCCGAGGCGCGCGAGCTGGTGCGCCTGCTCAAGGGCATTCCGGCCAAGATCAACCTCATCCCGTTCAACCCATGGCCCGGCACCCGCTATGAATGCTCCGATTGGGAGCGGATCGAGCGCTTTTCGGACATCGTGTTCAATGCCGGCTATGCCTCGCCCGTGCGGACACCACGCGGGCGCGACATCCTTGCCGCCTGCGGGCAATTGAAGAGCGAGACGGAGAAGCTTTCAGCAAGGGCCCGCCTGATGGCGGAGGAAAAAGATGCCCGCCTGATAGCGGAAGGCGCAGCTGCATCCGCAACACCCGCAGCCTGAATCATGCTGAAGCGGCTGATCCTGATTCCCTTCGGCCTCGCCTTCGGGGTACTTGCCGCCTTTGTCACGCTGCTGCTGTTTGTCGCGGTCGTGCCGGAATTGACGCAGGCCGTATTCG
>JBOFIL010000389.1:0-1519 GCA_051650165.1 Allobosea sp. | reverse complement strand
TCACTCATTCACAACATCAGTCTATGTGCCAAGTCTATGTGCTAAGTCTATGTGCCATGCGTGCGGTGCAAGCACCAGAGTCTCTCGTCTTGAACACGCCTCGCCTTGAACCTGCCTCAACCGCTCGTTAACGGCATTCAGCGCAAATAGCAGTGCGGGTGAGCCAGCCTCGGCGGGAGGCGGCTCCCCAAGTGTATTTTGGTCTGCGACGATCTGTGAATGCGCTGTCTATCAGGGTACGGCTGGAACTCAACCAGCGCCTTGGGCGATCCGATGGCGATGTGCAGGCGGGGTGAGGGTGAAAGTGAATGATCAGCGTTCGTCGTCTTGTAAATGACCTATGCCTCGCTTTTGGCCTCTGCCTTGCCTTTGCCGGCCTCTCGCTACTGCCAGGCCCAGCCCATGCCGCGCAGGAGCTGGGTTCCGGTCAGGTCACCGGGCTGCCGGTGCCGCGCTTCGTCAGCCTGAAATCAGACCGCGTGAATTTGCGCGAAGGGCCGTCCAAGGATCATCGCACCAGCTGGGTGTTCCAGCGCGCCGGAATGCCTGTCGAGATCACAGCGGAATTCGAGACATGGCGACGCGTGCGCGATGCTGACGGCGTCGAGGGCTGGGTTTTGCATAGCCTGCTGTCTGGCCGGCGCACGGCGCTGATCATGCCCTGGGCCAAGGACAAGACAGAGCAGGTGGTGCTGGCCGAGCGTGCCGATGAGCGCGCAGCGGTGCTGGCGCGGCTTCAGCCCGGCGTGATTGCCAATGTGAAAGCCTGCGCCGGCAACTGGTGCCGCGTCGTGGTGGATGGCATTGACGGTTTTGTGCGGCAGGAGAGGCTCTGGGGCGTCTATCCCAATGAGCGGCTCGATTGAGCGATATGATCAGGCCGTCGGCTTGGTCAGGGTTTGGGCTTGATCAGGTCGTTTTGCGACGCAGGCGCACAATGACATCCACGCGCGCGATTTCCATGCCTTCCGGCGGCTCGGGCAATGCGCTGATGTCGACCGCTTCAGCCGGCACATCAATCATCGCCTCTTCGCCCTCGATAAAGAAATGATGATGCGCGCTGGGGTTGGTGTCGAAGAAGGTCTTGCCGCCATCCATGGCAAGTTCGCGCAGCAGCCCAGCTTCAGTGAACTGGTGCAGCGTGTTGTAGACTGTCGCCAGCGACACGCTGACCTTGGCGCGGGTGGCCTCCTCGAAGAGCATCTCAGCCGAAAGGTGCCTGTGGCCCTTCGCAAAGAGCAGCCAGCCCAGCGAGACACGCTGACGCGTGGGGCGCAGGCCAGCATCGCGCAGCCTCAGCCTGACCTGATGGACCGGACAGCCGGACATGCTGTCGCGAGCGGGCGAAAGCCGCGCAAGGGCTGCGGGAATGTCGGACGGGGCGGGCAAGGTGTCTGGCATGGTGGGTTTCAGCAAAATCAGGTTTTGTGTCGTCTTTATGAAACATGCCGCGCCACACGCATGCGGGCGAAGCGCGATGCTGCTAATCTGGCGATGAAACCAGCCAATCGCAAGGCAC
>JBOFIL010000388.1:0-1544 GCA_051650165.1 Allobosea sp. | reverse complement strand
ACAGCCTGATCAGACTGCGAGGCGAGCGAGAGAGCCTGCACCGAAAGCTGTTGGCGTGTCTGCAGCGCGAGCAGGTTCGCGCCTTCTTCGTTCATATCGGCCACGACAAGGTTCTCCGCGCCGCTCTTCAGCGTTTTCACCGCCTCCTTGGTGAAGTCCTGGCGGGTAAGCGCGACATTGTTGTTGGCGGCAAAGACGGCGGCCTGGCCACGCAGATACTTGATGGCATTGCTGAGCTTGCCCAGCGCCGCGTTGATCTCGACATCGGATTGCAACTTGAACTGCACGTCATTGTTGGCAAGGCCGACGCCGGCTGCATCAAACACGACGCCCTTTACGATCATGCGCGTGGTGGCATCCTCGTTGAACACCATGTTGAGCGACTGGCCATACAGCAGGTTGGTGCCGTTATAGCCGGCATCCTTCGCAAGGTTCGTCACCTGCGCGATCAGATCGACATACTGCGTCGCATAGGATTGCCGCGTCGGGTTCACTGTGGGGATGATGATGCCGGTGTCTGTGGTGGTCGAAGTGGGTAGTGGCGGCTCGAATGTGCCGAAAAGGTCAGTCAGCGTATTGGCGGCACCTACGTCTGTCGTCAGCTGCACGCGCAGATTGCCGCCCTTGACGTTATCGAGAATGAGACGTCCTGCGACGTCGATCTGTGCATTGATGGTGCCGGCAACGCCTGGTGCCGAACCATTGATTGCAGTCACAAAGTTTGCCGCCGTGAAAGTGGCTGCGCCCATTGTTAGAGTGAACCCAAAAGCGACGCCGAGGTTGTCCGTGCCGCTGAATGTAAGAATATCACCTGCCTGAAACTTGCCACCAGTGCCGACCAGATTCGGATTAGCCAGATAATCGATGCTGGTGCGTGTCGTGGGGTCCATGCCTGAGCCAAGCTTGGCGTTTGTGGCGTTGGATTGCAGCGCCGCGCGCGCGCCGGCCTGTGCTGTCTCAACAAGGCGCGTCATCTGCCGCAGGGCATTGTCCGCAGTTTCAATCGTCTTGATGCCGAGGCCGATGCCATCAAGCAGACGGTTGAGATCATTGGCGCGTGAATTCAGGTTTTGAGACTGGAAATAGCTCAGCGGATCATCAAGCGCCGTGTTGACCTTCCGGCCTGTAGCCAGGCGGTTCTGGGTCTGGTCAAGGAGGCTCGATGAGTTCTGCAACGAGAGCAGATTGCTCCGAATGCCGTTTGAAAGAACGATGCCGGCCATCGCGTGGTCCTGTTCTGGACGGGCGGGGCTCCTGCCTCGCCAACGCGATAAAAATGATCTGTTAACCCTAATGCTTGGTTAACGCGTTGCAATTTCGCCTCAAATAGAGACAGCGGCGGAGCCGGTGAGGGCTCCGCCGCGTCTGCCGCAGGCCATTCGAGGGGCGGGAGAACAGCCTGCGATTCGGTTATTCACGGTTGAGAGGGGTGCGGCGGAGCCGGTGAGAGCCCCGCCGCTTGCCTTCCCCGGCGCTCGAGGGGCGGAAGAGCGCCAGAGCCAGGAAACGTGTGCGCCTCAGTACTTCTCTCGGTGAGAAGGGAG
>JBOFIL010000387.1:0-4779 GCA_051650165.1 Allobosea sp. | reverse complement strand
CAGGGCGAGGCCGAGGGCGAGGCTCGCGCGCGCAGTGACAGCGAGCGCGAAATGGCAGCCCTCGCATCCTTGCTCTCCTCCCAGCTGACAGCCTTGCACGAGGATGCGCAGGCCCGCGCCGCACGCATCGAGGAAACCGCGCTGGAACTGGCTGTCACGCTGGCGCGCAAGCTCGGCGGAGCAGCACTTGCAAGGTTCCCCCTCGCAGACATCGAGGCCATGGCGCGCGAATGCTTCACCCATGCCCGCCTTGCGCCGCATCTGGTGGTGCGGGTTGGCGAGAGCCAGATCGACGAGGTTGACCGGCTGCTTGGCAAGCTGGCACGCGAAGCAGGTTTTGCCGGCAAGATTGTTGTGCTGGGCGAGCCCGATATTCAGCTTTCCGCAGCCCGCATTGAGTGGGCAGATGGTGGCATGGTTGTTGATGCTGCCGCGCGCGAGACGGCAATTCAGACCTGCATTGATCGGTTCTTTGCCGGCAATAATACTTCAGACCCGACAGGAGGGGTCTTGTCATGAGCAATGACAGAGAACAGGCCATGTCACGCCTTGCAACGCCGGATCTCACGCTTGACCCGCAAGCGCAGATGAACAGCGTTGATCGCTCCGGCCCGGTTGCCAACAAGACAGCGCCAGACCTCGAGCAGATGTTCGATGTGCCCGTCACTGTTTCTGCCGTGCTTGGTGCATCCAAACTCGCGATTGGCGATCTGCTGCGCCTCGCGCCAGGCGCGGTGCTGGAGCTGGACCGCCGCGTCGGCGAGGCCATCGACATTCTGGTCAATGACCGGCTGGTGGCGCGCGGCGAGGTCGTCGTCGTCGAGGACAAGCTTGGCGTGACCATGACTGAAATCATCAAGGCGGAGCGGTGATGCGACATGATGCACCCACCCTGCCGCCGGAGGCCTGACCCATGCGATTGATCATCATCGGCAAGCTGTCGAGCCAGCTCATCCAGGCCGCCAAGATCGCCATGCAGCGCGGCGCCAGCGTCACGCAGGCCGAAGGCATCGAGCAGGGCCTTGCGGTCGTGCGCGCCAAGGGCGGTGACCTCATTATGGTCGATGTCGGCGAACCCATCGCCACGCTGGTTGGCGCGCTCGATGCAGAGCGTATCCGCATTCCGGTTGTCGCCTGCGGCGTCAGTGCCGATGCCCGCTCGGCTGTGGCGGCCATCCAGGCCGGCGCGCGTGAATACATCCCGCTTCCGCCGGACCCGGATCTGATCGCTGCCGTGCTTGAGGCAGTCGCTGCTGACAGCCACGGCCTGATCTTCCGCGATCCGCTGATGGAGCGCGTCGTCAAGCTGGCCGAACAGGTGGCGCGCTCGGAAGCGCCTGTGCTGATCACAGGCGAGAGCGGCACCGGCAAGGAGGTGATCGCCCGCCATCTCCACAAGCATTCACTGCGCAAGGCCAAGCCCTTCGTGGCGGTGAACTGCGCGGCCATTCCTGACAATCTGCTCGAATCCGAGCTGTTCGGCCATGAGAAGGGCGCGTTCACGGGCGCTGTGGCACGCCGCGTCGGCAAGTTCGAGGAGGCGGATGGCGGCACGCTGCTGCTCGATGAAATCTCCGAGATGGATGTGCGCCTCCAGGCCAAGCTCCTCCGCGCCATTCAGGAGCGCGTCATTGACCGTGTGGGCGGAGCCAAGCCCGTTCCAGTCGACATCCGCATTCTTGCGACATCGAACCGCAACCTCACCGAAGAGGTGCGCAAGGGCACCTTCCGCGAGGATTTGTTTTACCGGCTCAATGTCGTGCATTTGCGCCTGCCGGCCCTGCGCGAGCGGCCCGCCGATGTCATGGCACTGGCCGATCATTTCGCCAAGAAATATGCCGAGCTGAACGGCGTGCCGCTGCGGCCACTCACCATGGATGCACGGCGTATGCTTGCCGGCTCACCATGGCCGGGCAATGTGCGCGAACTGGAAAACACCGTGCACCGCGCCGTGCTGCTGGCCATTGGCACAGAAATCGGCCCGGATGCCTTGCGCACGCCAGATGGCGAGAGCTTTGGCTCATCGACCAATGACCCTGCTGCCCGCGCAGCACAGCTGGCTGAGGCGGTCACGCGTGGATTGGTTGGGCGCACCGTCGCTGATGTCGAGCGCGATCTCATCCTTGATACGCTCGATCATTGCCTGGGCAACCGCACCCATGCCGCGCGCATTCTAGGCATCTCGATCCGGACGCTCCGCAACAAGCTCAATGAGTATGATGCGGCGGGCGTGGATGTGCCTGAGCCGGGGCAAGCAAGAGCAAGCGCCTAAGAGCCACCGCCTGAGCTAATTCGCTTGCTGCACTGCCAAAATTAACTCGCCGCTAACCATGCGCCCGGCAAAATTTGCCGGGCGTTTCCGTCTTCGCCGCGCACCCGCGCGCCTGTTGCCAGAAGCAGCCCTATTGCGCGCAGATGGAGACTGGCCAGATGGCTGACGCCGCCCCAAGCAGTTTGACGCCAGCCCCCGGAGTGATCCGGGGTGGTGGGCTTGGCGGTGAGAGCCTGCTCAACCCGGCAAACTGGCTCAAGCGCAGCGACTTGCTGCTCGCCATTGGCGTCATTGGCATCCTCGTGGTGCTGGTCTTCCCGCTGCCGCCGCTGATCCTCGATCTGCTGCTGGCTGTCTCGATCATCCTGTCCGTGCTGATCCTGATGACGGCGCTGTTCATCGAGGAGCCGCTGGAGTTCTCGGCCTTCCCGACGCTGCTTCTGATCGCGACCATGCTGCGATTGTCGCTCAACCTTGCCTCGACGCGTCTCATTCTGGCGAACGGCCACACTGGCCCATCTGCTGCGGGCCATGTCATTGAAGCCTTTGGCAATTTCGTCATGGGCGGCAATTTCATCATCGGCATGATCGTTTTCATCATCCTGGTGCTGGTGAACTTTATCGTCATCACCAAGGGTTCTGGCCGCATCGCGGAAGTGGCGGCGCGCTTCACGCTCGATGCCATGCCCGGCAAGCAGATGGCCATCGATGCCGATCTCTCCGCCGGCATGATCGATCAGGACGAGGCCCGCCGCCGCCGCAAGTTCCTTGAGGATGAAAGCTCCTTCTACGGCGCGATGGACGGCGCATCCAAGTTCGTACGCGGCGACGCGATTGCCGGCATCATCATCACCTTCATCAACATCATCGGCGGCATCATCATCGGCGTGGCGCAGATGAACATGAGCGCCGGCGATGCCGCCAAGACCTACACACTGCTGACCGTCGGCGATGGTCTCGTCACCCAGATCCCGGCGCTGATCGTTTCGACCGCCGCCGGCTTGCTTGTGTCGAAAGCCGGCGTGCGCGGCGCGGCGGACAAGGCGCTGGGCAAGCAGCTGACTGGCTACCCGAAGGCGCTGGGCATGTCGGCTGGCGTGATGGCGATGATTGCCTTCCTGCCCGGCATTCCGATGATCCCATTTCTCGGGCTTGCAGCTGGCGCAGCCTTTCTCGCCCGCAAGTTCGACCGGGTGATCTCGGCCAAGGAGGCCGTCACTGCCGCCGAGCGCGTGGCGGAGGCAGCAACAGGTGTTGCCGCCACCGAAACCGCCAAAGAGGAGACGATGTCCGAGCTCCTCAAGATCGATGATCTGAAGATCGAGATCGGCTATGCGCTGCTGCCGCTGGTCAATGGCGGCGAGAATGACGACCGCCTCACCGAGCAGGTCAAGGCGCTGCGCCGCCAGCTCGCCGGCGAGTTCGGCTTTGTGATGCCGTCCGTGCGCATCGTCGACAATGTGCAGATGGAAGCAAACGCCTACATCATCAAGATCAAGGAGGTCGAGGCTGGCATCGGCATCGTCTATCCCGGCCAGTTCATGGCGATGGACCCGAGCGGCGGGCGCGTCGATCTTCCCGGCCAGCATGTGCTGGAGCCAACATTTGGCCTGCCTGCCGCCTGGATCGACAATTCGCTACGCGATGAGGCGCAGATCCGCGGGCTTACCGTGGTCGATGCCGCCACCGTCGTCTCGACCCATCTCACCGAGGTGCTGAAGGCGCATATGCCGGAGCTGCTCTCGCATGTGATCTTGCAAAAGCTGCTGAAAGAACTGCCGAAGGAGCACAGCGAGCTGATCAAGGACATCGTGCCCTCGCAGCTCTCCACCACAGGCATCCAGCGCGTGCTGCAACTGCTGCTCGCCGAGCGCGTCTCGATCCGCGATCTCGGCGCGATCATCGAAGGCATCGCCGAGGCCTCCTCTGGCACGCGCAACACCCGCGACATCGCCGAGCATGTCCGCCAGCGCCTTGCCCGCCAGATCTGCGCGCAATACTCCGGATCGGGCGGTCAACTGCCGATCATCACCATGTCCGGTTCATGGGAGACACTGTTCGCCGAGTCCATCATCGGCCAGGGCGAAGAGCGCCATCTTGCGATGCAGCCCTCGCGCCTCAACGAGTTCGTGCAGGCTGTGCGGGATCGGTTCGACGAGGCGGCCCGCATGGGCGAAATGCCGGTGCTGGTCACATCCGCGCTGGCGCGGCCCTTCGTGCGCCAGATCATCGAGCGCTTCCGCCGCGAGACCGCTGTGCTCAGCCAGGCCGAGGTTCACCCGCGCGTGCGCCTCAAGGGTGTCGGATCAATCTGAAAGCGGCGCCTTTTCAGCATTAGCCTTGGCCAATTGTGCCTTCTCGAAGCCGAGCACGATGGGGATGGCGAGCGCCAGCGGGATGATCAGGTAAAGCAGGCGGAACACCAGCACCGCCGCCAACACCTCGATCTTCGGAATATTCGGCAGCGCCTTGATGAACAGCAGCTCCATCACGCCGAGCCCGCCCGG